>JABDJB010000049.1 GCA_013003425.1 Gammaproteobacteria bacterium
TCGATGCCCACCGGTTCGAACCGGTCGGTAATCACGTTGTAGTTGCTGTCCAGTGGCGTGAGCGTGACGTTGATGCCCTGGTTGCTGTCGTCGAGGCAGGTAACGAAGTCGTCAAAGCTCGCCGGCAGCGTGTACGGGCCATAGCCCTGGATCGGGCCGATTGTCGGGCCGTCCATGCAGCTGCCGAAAATCGCCTGGACGTCCTGCAGCATACCGAGGATCGGCGAGCAGGCATTGATGAGGTTGCTGCAATCGATATAAGGCGGTCTTAGGATTATGCTGCAACCCCTGTCGAACTGCGTCTGGCAGGACAGTCCCTGGTTAAGCAGAGGTTCCAGTTCCCCGAAGTCCAGCAACAGGTCAACGTACACCGCGTGGGAAACACCCGGCTCGACATCGGGTACCAGCAGTTGTTTGCGGTATTTGCCGGTAGCCGAATCCCAGAATTCCAGAGGGATCGATCGGTCGGCGAGGTCAAACGTCGCGTCGACCTGCACATACGGGATCGCGGTAGCCACACCCTCGGTCAGCGCCTTGAAACTGCCGGATGCATTAAGCACGGCAGTGACGCCGACTGTAGTGTTGGGAATGTCCTCGATATCCAGCTCGAATTCCGGCATGCGTCCGCACCAGTCCGGTTGCGGGTCAAGCAGCGGTTCGAACACATCCAGCACGACGCCGGCGGCATCCGAGATATCCACGACCACTTCTTCGAGCATGACGGTCGGCGTGTTGGCGTAGTCATCGCGAACGTCAACGATGACTGCCCCGGTCGGAAAGCTTGCGCTGGCCGGGACGTTGTTGTCTTCGTTGGTCTCCACGATGATGTTGGCCGGGTCGACCTGCGCGAACAGGAAGTACTCGCCTGCCGGGATCGGGTTGTAGTCGATCGCGGGCTCACCGCCGCAGTCGGCGCCGGCGCACGGTGCCACGTTGGGCATCGTGTAAGGCACCAGCATCTCGGTGGTGTAGGTGTTAGTGCCCGCGGCCAGGTTAAACCCGGTCGCCCCTACAGCGAGCCGGCCGGCATCGTCATTGTTCAGGGTGTCCTGGATCCACAACATCACGCCGACATTATCGACGGCCTTGTTGGATGTGATGGTCAGCGATACCTTGGAAGGATGGCCGATTTGCAGTTCCGGCGCCGGCAGGGCATTGCCCTGCTTGTCGGTTACCGCAACGGTCGTTACGGTGAAGTCGGTGCCGGTAGTGCCACCGCCACCGCCGCCGCCGGTACCGCCACCGCCGCCACCGCCGCCGGTACCGCCGCCGTCACCCCCGCCGCCGCCGCCACAAGCGGCCATCGACAGCGCGAGTAAGAACGCCGAAAACAGCGTTATAAACCGTGATGGTCTGTTCATGCTGCACCTCCTTGCTTCGGCCTTGTCGCCATAATCGGCGGCAGAAGCCAAGAAGCTGATTCAGCATTCCCAGATTAGGTAAAGTCGGTTGCCGCTGGAATGGATCGAATGTTCCATCCGGCTGGGTCAATCAGCTGGCGGTATGCGCAGATATGCGGATCAGTTGATCTATACGCCGCGGCGGCGTGATCGTCTTACAGCAACCCCGCGCGCAGGCTGAGGATGACGGCCTCCAGGCGGTTGCGCACGCCCAGCTTGGAAAGAATGTTGTGTATGTGATTGCGGACTGTGGCCCGGCTGATGTTGAGGTGCTCGGCGATCTCGGGCGAGGTTTTTCCGGTAGACATGGCCTGGAGGATTTCACGTTCGCGCCGGGTCATCTCGATGCCCGCGGAGTTGTCCTGCGACGGCGCGCCAGCTTTCAGCCTGGCCACGTCGCCGGTCAGTTCGCCGACCAGCGCTTCGATGTGCTTGTGGGTGCTGATATCCCGCACCAGGTGCACCAGCACGCTCAGCTCGCTCCATGACGACGGCACCTGCAGCGTGCTGACGCTGGTCCAGCGCTCGCTGCCGTCCTTGTGGTGCACAGACATGTGGCGGGGTCGAATGGCCTGTTGCTCGGCCCGTGCTTTCATCGCCGGGCAGTCGGGGCGGCACACTGCGCAGCCGTCGTCGGCGGTGCCGCCGATGATGTCGTAGCAGGGCTTGCCCAGCACCTCGTCGGCGGTATAGCCGAATATCTCGCGGCACGCATCGTTCCAGAAAACGATACGTTGCAGCCTGTCGATCGCGAATGCTCCATCACCTGCGGACCTTATTAGTTCTATGACTCGCTCCACGAGGGGAGTGTAGAGCCAGCCAGCTGCGGGCAGTTGTGAACAAAGGTGTCAGTGCAGCAGCCTGCCGTCGAGATGCTGCAGCGCCTCCACCGCTTCGCCGTAGTCCATCGGCAGGCCGTCCCAGCCACAGGCGCCGGTGTCCTTATTTACAGGTATTTCCGGCACCGGGCTGACGTCGGCCTGGCCCGGCTGCGGCAGGGCCGCATCGGGAATGACGTTACCGCGGGGGGATTTGAACTCGAAATGGTTGGCCCCGGACCGGCGCACCGCGAAGCCTTCCTCATGCACCAGCCGGTGATGGTGCCGGCACAGCGTGACCAGATTGGCCAGCGAGGTCTCACCGCCATCGGCCCAGTGCTCGATGTGATGACCATCGACAAAGCGGCTGCGGTCACAGCCGGGAAAACGGCAGCCGCCATCGCGCAACAGCATCGCGCGACGCATCGGTGGCGGAATGGTGCGGCTTTTGCGGCCGATGCTGACCGGCTCGCCGTTATGATCCAGCGCAATATGACGGCGCGATGCATCGCAGCCCAGCCGGCGCATCTTGTGCATACTGATCACCGGGCCATTGTCGATACGGCACTCGCCGGTTTCCGCGTCACCACGCAACACCGCGCTATCAGCAATAAGTATGACCTGGTGGCGGTCGCCACCGTTCAGCGCGGCCGGCCCTTTTGCCAGGAAAGTCTCGGCCATCAGCGCCAGGCCATCGGCACGGCGTTGTGGCCATTCCACCGGTTCGGGCTCTTCCGGCGTTACCGCGGTAACGTCGGCGGCCGCTTCGCGCCCGGCTTCCAGGGCTGTCAAAAATAACGCGCCCTGTTCAGGCGTGAGCCGCGCCCTGACCACCAACGCACCATCGTCATCCCAGTGGTAGTGACAGTAGCGGTCTTCGAGGTGTTTTTCGTCAGCGGCTTTTTCCTCGTCGTGACGGATGCGCCAGCGGTAGCCGCGCACCAGCTTTTCGACGTGGCTGGCGGTGCCGTGCAGCGCGATGTCGAGCAGGTAGCCCTCGTTTTCCGGCGTCGCCACGCGCGTCATCGCGCGCACCTTGGAATAACTGATGCGCCCGGCGGCAAAACTGGCATGAATATCCGGCAGCGATACCAGCGCCCGCGCGGTGCGGACTTTTTCGCGCGCTGCGTTCATGCCGATGCCGCACTTCCAGTTGAGCCAGTGGGCACAGCTTGCTGCCCCCTGTTCGGCATAGCCGCCGAGCTCGTCGAACTCGGCAACCAGTTCGAGAAAGCGGCAGTTGGCCGCGTTGAGATAGCCGGCCAGCTCGCCGATCTGGTCGGCCAGCTTTTCGATGTGCTGCAGTTTGGGGTTGGGTACGGGCGTAAACGGGCGGACGGCCTGGCGGGCTGCAACTTCCATGTCGACGGCTTCCTTTTCGGTGGAATATGTACTGATTAAATATACAGTATTCTAGCCAAAAAATATCGCCAGTGCAATAAGTTACGAGCAAATACCGGCGGGTTTCAGAAGGCCGGCTGCAGCTGGCTGCAGGCGAAGCCGGCATCGCCCTCGCCGGTAGCGCCCGGGACGCCAGCCGGAAGTCGCGGTAGCTGACAAAGGCATCGACCGCCGGCGCGGGTTTGAGCTGCAGGCGTACCCCGGGCAGGCAAAAACGGCGCGCGATTGTGGCAGGGTGGCGGTGGAATGTCCCGCAGTTTCCGCTAACCTATGGGCATGAGAAGGGCGCTGTTGGCACTGCTGCTGTTTGTTTTGCCGTTGACCGGCACGGCCGGCGAGGTGAAGCCGCTGTTCGCGTCGGACGAGCCGTTGCAGGTCACCATCGAGGCGCCGTTGCGGGGACTGGCGCGTGACACAGATCCGGCGCCCGAGTACCGGCCGGCAAAGTTCAGCTTTGTCGATGCGGCCGGGGTGCAGCAAAGCTTTGATATCGGCATACGCCCGCGTGGCAAAAACCGGCGCAAGAAAGAGGTGTGTGATCACCCGCCACTGCGGCTCAACTTTCGCGGCGGCCAGGTAAAGGACACGCTGTTCGACAATCAGGACAAGCTGAAGCTGGTGGTCCGCTGCCGCCGCGGTGCTTCGTTCGAGCAGTATGTGCTGCAGGAATACCTGGTGTACCGGCTGTACAACCTGCTCACCGAGCACAGCTTCCGCGTGCGCCTGCTGGATGTGACCTTTATCGAGAGTGGCGGCAAGGGCAAGCCCCGCACGAGCCCGGCATTTATCATCGAAGACCGCAGGCACATGGCAAAGCGTGGCGGCTACAAATACCGGACGCCCGAGTCGATCCAGCGTTTCGAGCTCGACGAGAGCAGCTCGACGCTGCTGGGCGTGTTTCAGTACTTCATCGGCAACACTGACTGGTCGATGCTGTCAGGGCCGGACGACCATTGCTGTCACAACTCAGTGTTGATCGCCGAAAAGAACAAGGAGCCATACATTCCGGTTCCGTACGATTTTGATTACAGCGGCATCATCGACACGCCGTATGCGGTGCCGGCAAAATCGGCGAAAGTAAAAACCGTGCGCCAGCGTGCTTACCGCGGTTTTTGTAAACCGCAGCCGGTTCTGGATAAAGCATTGGACCGCTTCCGTGAGCAGAAGCAGGCAATCTACGACCTGTACAACAACCAGCCGGGTCTGTCGTCGGGGACACTGAAGAAAACTATCCGTTACCTGGATGAGTTTTACGCAACCATCGACGAGCCGAAGAAGCTGGAAAAATATATCGTCGGGCGCTGTCGCTAGAGCCAGTCGGCTACCAGCTTTGTCAGGCGCGGGTGAATGAGATAACCCACCGAGCTGTGCGGATTGGATTTGCCGTAGCGCACCGTCAGGTTGTAGATGCGAAAATCGTCGATGCTGCTGATCTGTTGCTGTTTCAGCATGGCATTGAAATCATCGGCCACCGTCTTGTCGTGGCAGATGAAGTCATCCTCGGCGGCGAGGTTTGTCCAGGCCAGGATGTTTGACGGGTAGCAGTCCTTGCCGCTGCGATCAGCGCCGGCCAGGTTTTTTTGTACAGTGCGGTTGCCCAGCGCGCAGCCCAGGGTGAACAGCCGGTCGACTTTCTCCTCGCGCCCGGCCTGTGACAGCCCCCACAGTACATCGTAGGTAATCACGGCGCCGAGGCAATGCGAAATAACCATCACCTTTACTGAATCACGCAACACCTCATCCAGTATTTCGTGTACCCGCGCCCGCGCGGTCTGCTGCAGACCGCCGGTGTCACTCCAGTACTCGGCCAGCTCGGGTGAGATCTTCTCGATCAGTTTTTTCTCCAGCCCGACCTTGCCCAGCACCGGCGAGCCGATGTCGGCCAGCGCTTCTTTCAGCGCCGACTTGCCCGGCAGCTGTTCGTAGGTGTAACGCTTGAACTTCTTCGGTTTTGGAATTTCCTGCAGTTTGACCAGAGCATTCCTGCGATCCGCCACATCGAGTGCTTCGTCGTATTCTCCGCCGAGCAGCGCGTTGGACAAATCGCCGTAGTAGGCCATGCGGCGGTTCAGGTCGTCGTAAGCGGCCAGCTTTTTGGGAAAGTCGCGTTCGATGCCCCAGCGCAGGGCATCATTCCAAAGCTCGTCGAGCGTACCGGCATCGGGCTTGTAGTGATGGCCGTGAACAAAAACAAGCGACTTTGCGTGCAGCGTCATGACTTCGGCCCGTACACGGCGAGCCGTGCCTTTTTTGTGCGGCCCTCGTCAGCCAGAATCAGGGTCGCGCCGGCCAGCGCGATTCCTTCGGCCTGGCGGTGACGTTTGGCCAGTGGTAATACAAATGAATCAATGACTTTACCGTCCATGCGCACTTCGGCAATGGCGCGCTGGCGCGCGGCCACCAGCAACAGGTTGCCGGTGGCGGCATCAACCTCTATGCCTGACGGGTTGAACTGCTTGCCCGGGATGCCTTTGTGCAGCGCCGAGCGCTTCACGATGATGGTGTCTTTCTCGACTATGCGATGGGCAGACAATGACCAGCTGAATATGGCGATGTCGCCATCCAGCTCACTGCTGCGTGGCTGCTTGCAGACCAGCAGCAGGCGGTCGCGTTTGGCGTCATGTGCCAGCCCCTCGATTTCGCAGCGGTTTTTCAGGCCGGTGGCAATGGACTGGTAGGGAACGCGCTGGCCGTTGTCGCCCTCGCGGGCAAAGTACAGCCGCCCGTCGCTGGTCACCAGCCAGAAATTATCGCCGGCAATCGCGATACCCTCGAAATCGTCCTGTACCGTGCGCCGCCCGAGGGCAAACGCTTTTACCAGGCGGCCCTTGTTGTAGTCGATCTGGTAGACGATGCCCTGCTGGTCGTCGTGACCGTAAAGCCGGCCGTCGTGGAACACCAGCCCGCTGATTTCACGCAGCTTGTTGGGCAGCTTCCACTGCGTGAGTTTTTTATCTTCGAAATCAAAACGCGACAGCGCGGTATCGCCGGCATGCGCCGGTGCGGTCGCGATCAGCGCAGCGAGCAGCAGCAGGCAGCAGCGCTTCATAGGTCCTGGTCGGTATCGCGTACCGAGATAAACGACAGAAACTTGCCACGCAGGTTGCCGCCATATTCCAGCTTCCACAGTGCCAGCGTGGCATAGACGAAGGCAATCGAGATGACCGTTGCCACCCCCAGTGCGCCGATACCCGCACCCAGGCCGATGCCGATAGCGGCAAAAATATAGAGCGCATGCGCCGGCTGATCGAGGGTAAAACGAAAACGCACCGCGGCAACGATGCCGGCCAGGCTGAACGCCAGTGCCAGGCTGTTTTGCACGATGGTGGCGATACCGGCAACAACGATCGGCAACATGACGACGGTCTGCACGAATGACTGGTCAATTTCCTTGCGGCCATAGGTGATGAAATACACCCACGAGATCGGCACCATCAGCACCGCCGTGCCCAGCATGGCCACCGCCAGCCGGATGGCGCCGATGTGGGTATAAATGCCGGGCTCGCTCTCTTCGGTGTAGACCGGCTCGAAGGAGTCGCCGGAGCGATCGCCGGTAAACTCGATGCCGCCGACGGGGAAAAAGTCACGAACGGCCGGGAAGGCGTCGAGCAGCCAAAGCGCACCGAGGATTGCCACCAGGTAGTACACCGTGATGATCGACGCAGGAATAGCGATGCCAATTGATTTACGCATAATGTAACCGGCCGCGGGCCTGTACTAATTAAAGACTGCGCAAGCGGGTTTGTCTACGGCGTACGCGGCCAGGTTGCCAGTATTTCATCGCGGCGGGTGAGTATGGCCTTGCGCTGACGCTTGCTGATCAGCTTGCCCAGTTCGGTTTCGAGACCGGCAGCGTCCAGCGTCTCAAGCCGTCGCGCAAGTTCAGCAGGCAGTGCCACTTCAGCCTGTTGCAGGTAGCCGGGCAGTCCGGTGCCGCTGCCGAAAGCGCGGGCAAAGCCGGTAATTGCCAGGCTCATGGCCGGGCCGTGATACAGCATGCCGGCACGGGTGCGGCCTTCGTTCATGGTCAGCGCATCGAAGGCATACATCAGGTTGAACGGGTTGCCGCGCGCACAAACCGGCGTCACCGGCCGGTTGCTTTCTGATCGTTCTTTTTCGTCGATGTACCCGGGCGGGCGCGCGCTCAGCGCGCCGCGATTGCTGCCGATACGGCGCTGCACGGTAACCGGCACCAGACCGAGCCCGAGCATCCGGTCCAGCCGGTAGGCGGCCAGCTCACGGGCGTGATCGGGCCGCGGGACAAACCGGGCTTGCACACCCCCGGCAAGTTCCACGACGCCGGTTTCGCTGTCGAAACTGCTTACTTCGTTGTTGGCAAGGATGCGCTGCAGTTCGTCGCCGGCAGGCAGCAGCGCTTTACTGTGTTCCCCGGCGTAAGTGACGTTTGCCGTGCCGTTGTCGATGGTGAGTATCGCCGGTACCCCGCCGTAAAAGTCGTTCAGCATGCCGGTATCCATGACGATAACGCGGTCATCGAGACGGCGGTCGACGCGATAGTCGCGCGTGACCGTGTGGCCGACCACGACACGCCCGGCGCCAAGACGGTCGAGTGCCGCCGCGATAACGCCGGTTTCCAGCACGGGATGACAAAGCGCACTGCCGCGATACCACAGCGGGCCGTCGGCATCGAAAATATCCGAGCGCGACAGGCGCACGAACTCGTTGATCATCTCGGCATGCTCCGGTGGTGTTGCAACTGTAGCGAGCTGACGTTCGAGCCGGCTGGCGGCCTTGTGCGCATCTCCGTTTGCTTTGACCACGCCCAGGGCCATCAGCTCGTGCCACAGCCGCACAAACTGTTCCAGCTCGCTGGTAAGCGTGGCGTTGACCTGTTCCAGCCCTTCGCTGGCCACCAGCGGCGGCAGGCCACCGTGGGTAAATGCGGTGCGGTCGATCACGATCAGCAGTGGCAGCCCGAGCAGCCAGCGGCCGTAATAGCCGTCCGGGGAAAACGCTGCGCGGTGACCGAAATAGCCGGGCGGGTGCAGGCGGTCGAACTCGGCCTCGGCCAGCGCCGGGTCTGTCATGTTGGCAGCAACAAAATCGGCCAGCGCACTTTCGCGCACGCCGGCTGGCTCGGCGTCGGCAAAAGCGAGGTATTCGCGGCTGCTGACATAGCGCAGGTCACCGGTGAGGTTCATCACTTCGTGATTGCCAAGCAATACGTGCATGCGGCCGCCGGCCTGTTGCGCCTCGGACTGCAGCCGCATCAGCAGGTCCATTACCTTGCGCGAGTCGGCGCCGCGGTCGACCAGGTCGCCGGTGCTGACTACGTGCGTATTGCCACCGGACCAGGCATTGTTTTCATCGATCACGCCGGTACGGCGCAGCAACATAACCAGTTCGTCGTAGGCGCCGTGCACATCGGCGAACGCGACCACGTGCTCGACACCGGACCAGCGCAGTTGTTCGGCCGATGCGGGTGCCGGCAGCAGCAGCGCCGCCGCCAGCAGAGTTAAACAAATACGAATCATCAGTTATTGCTGGGGAAGGAAAAGTTTGCCTTTTCACGGACGCCACCAGACGGCCAGCGTTGGGTGATGGTCTTGCGGCGGGTATAGAACCGGATTGCATCCGGGCCGTACGCATACAGGTCGCCAAACAGCGAGCGCTTCCAGCCGCCGAAGCTGTGGGTGGCCACCGGCACCGGCAGCGGCACGTTTATGCCGACCATGCCGACGCGGATGTTGTCGCTGAAGTAGCGCGCTGCTTCGCCGTCGCGGGTGAAGATACAGGTGCCGTTGCCATACTCGTGCGCGTCGATCAGCCGCATGGCTTCTTCCTGCGAGTCGACCCGCACCACGCACAGTACCGGGCCAAAAATTTCATCTTCGTAGATGCTCATACCCGGTTTGACCTGGTCGAACAGGCAGGCGCCGAGAAAATAGCCGTCTTCGCGTTCACTTACTTTCAGACCACGCCCGTCGACGACCAGTTCGGCGCCTTCGCTCACGCCGGTGTCAACATAGCCTTTGACCTTGTCGAAATGCGGCGCGCTGATCAGCGGGCCCATATCACTGCCCGGATCGGTGCCGTCACCCACTTTGAGCTCGGCGATACGCTGCTGCAGTTTGCTTACGATGGTGTCGGCAGTTTGCTCGCCGACACACACGGCAACGGAAATCGCCATGCAGCGCTCGCCACAGGAGCCAAACGCCGCGCCCATCAGTGCAGCGGCGGCGTTTTCCATGTCGGCATCGGGCATCACCACGGCATGGTTTTTCGCGCCGCCCAGCGCCTGAACGCGTTTACCGTGGCTGGTGCCGGTCTGGTAGATGTATTCGGCAACCGCGGTCGAACCGACAAAGCTCACTGCTTCGACGTCTTTGTGCGTCAACAGCGTATCGACGGCCTCCTTGTCGCCGTTGACCACGTTCAGCACGCCGTCGGGCAGGCCGGCTTCGCCAAGCAGCTGGGCGCAGCGCAGCGGAGCGCTGGGGTCTTTTTCCGAAGGTTTCAATACAAAGGTGTTACCGCAGACTATTGCCAGCGGGTACATCCACATCGGCACCATCGCCGGGAAGTTGAACGGGGTGATGCCGGCCACCACGCCCAGCGGCTGCTGCTCGGACCAGCTGTCGATGTTGGGTCCGACGTTTTTTGTGTGTTCGCCCTTGAGCAGTTCCGGCGCGGCGCAGGCGTACTCGACAACTTCGACGCCGCGGCCAAACTCGCCACGCGCATCGTCGAGCACCTTGCCGTGCTCGGCAGTGAGCAATGCGACTATTTCATCGGCGTGTTGCTCCAGCAGTTGCTTGAAGCGGAACATGATGCGGGCGCGTTTCAGCGGAGGCGTATCGCGCCACGCCGGAAATGCCGCGTGCGCCGCGGCAATGGCCTGTTGCACCGTCGCCTGCGATGCCATCGCCACGTGACGGCAAGCCTCGCCGGTTGCCGGGTTATAAACGGGCAGCGGGCGGTTGTCGTCGGCGACCACCTGGCCATTAATATAATGTCCCAGCGTGGTGCCGGCTTCGGGTTTTATCGCTTGTACAGTCATGGGTATTACTCGATACGGTCCAGCACGCGGCGGACGGTTTCAAATGTATTGGAAATGTCTTCGGGTTTCGAGTTGAGGAACGGCGAGAACTGCAGGATATCCATGCCGTTGCGGATGACGAGGTTTTCGTCCCAGAAGCACGTCTTGTGCGCCTCCATGCCGCGTGCGCCGGGCGCGCCCTCGCGTGAGGCCAGCTCGACCGCGCCCATCAGGCCGAAGTTACGCACATCGGTTACCAGCCAGTGGTCGGCCAGTGAATGCAGTGCAGCTTCGAAGTGGCTTTCCAGTGCGCGCGCCTGTTCGAAGGTCCCTTCATCCTGGTAAACCTGTAGCGCTGCCAGTCCGGCGGCGGCGGCCACCGGGTGACCGGAATAGGTGTAGCCATGAAACAGCTCGATCATGTGCGGCGGGCCCTGCATGTAGGCCTGGTAGATCTCGTCGCGCACGATGACCGCGCCCATCGGGATGACGCCGTTTGTCAGCCCCTTTGCGGTGGTAATGATATCGGGCATAACGCCAAAACGCTCCGCGCCGAATGACGCGCCGACACGGCCGAAGGCGGTAATGACTTCGTCGAAGATCAGCAGGATGCCGTGCTGGTCACAGATTTCACGCAGCCGCTCGAGGTAACCGACCGGCGGCGGCAGGATACCGGTGGAGCCGGCTACCGGTTCAACGATTACCGCGGCGATGTTGCTGCCGTCGTGCAGCGCCGCGATGCGCTCCAGCTCGTCGGCCAGGTGCGCGCCCCACTTGGGCTGGCCCTTGCTGAATGCATTGTGTTCAAGATTATGCGTATGCGGCAGGTGATCGACACCGGGTATCAGGTTGGCACTGTAAACCTTGCGGTTCGGTGCCATGCCGCCGACCGAGATGCCGCCGAAGTTGACGCCGTGATAACCGCGCTCGCGACCGATCAGCCGGGTGCGATGGCCTTCGCCGACGGCGCGGTGATAACCCAGCGCAATTTTCAGCGCGGTGTCGACCGCTTCTGATCCGGAGTTGGTAAAAAAACAGTGATTGAATCCTTCCGGCGCCAGGTCGGTGAGTTTGCCGGCCAGTTCACAAGCCTTGTCGTTGGTCGCCTGGAAACCCATGCAGTAGTCCATCGTCGCGACCTGCTGCTGCACGGCCTCGACAATTTTCGGATGACAGTGCCCCAGGCCTGAAGTCCACAGGCCGGAAAAAGCATCGTAAAGACGGCGCCCGTCGTCGGTGGTGTAGTAGTGACCGCTGGCGCCGGATATCACGCGCGGCTGTTTTTTGAAGTCGCGGTTGGAGGTAAACGGCAACCAGTAGGATTCAATGTGTTCGGCGCTGACAGTCATAATTGTTCCGCGGTAACAGCGTTATTGCCAAGCAGTTTAATACCCGCGTGTTTGCGGCGCTAAGCTATTGATTAGTATACGGCCATTTGCAAGAATGTAAGGCTGGACAGGGGGAAATCGAGATGCAGAAAGTAAAGTGCGGGCTGATCCAGATGTCGCTCAAGGGCGATGCCTCCATGGAGCCGGCGCAGATTCGCGATCTGATGATCGAAGCGCACATTCCTTATATCAAGAGTGCAGCCGAGCAGGGCGTGCAGGTGCTGTGCTTCCAGGAAGTGTTTACCCAGCCGTACTTTTGCCCGAGCCAGGACCGCAAATGGTACGCTGCCGCCGAAGCGGTGCCCGACGGGCACACGACACGGCTGATGCAGGAGTACGCCAAGAAACACAACATGGTCATCGTCGTGCCGATCTACGAAGAGGCCATGACCGGCGTCTACTACAACACGGCCGCGGTCATCGATGCCGACGGCAACTACCTTGGCAAGTACCGCAAGTCGCACATCCCGCAGGTCGATCCGGGTTTTTACGAAAAGTTTTTCTTCAAGCCCGGTGATCTCGGTTACCCGGTATTCGATACGGCTTACCTCAAGCTTGGCGTTTATATTTGTTACGACCGCCACTTTCCCGAGGGCTGGCGCGCGCTGGCGCTCAACGGCGCCGAGTACATATTGAATCCATCGGCTACTGTCGCCGGGTTGAGCAAGTACCTTTGGGAGCTGGAGCAGCCGGCATCGGCCGCCGCGAATGGCGTGTTCATCGGCGCCATAAACCGTGTCGGCAAGGAGCAACCGTGGGCCGACCAGATGGGCGAGTTTTACGGCTCCAGCTACATCGTCAATCCGCGTGGACAGATCGAGGCGCAGGCCAGCTACGGCGACGACGAATTACTGGTGCACGAGATCAACCTCGACATGGTACGCGAGGTGCGTAACACCTGGCAGTTCTTCCGTGACCGCCGGCCGGAAACTTACGGGCCGTTGACCGACGTTTAAACCTAAGGGGGCGCAACGCCATGCCCGAGCTACCCGCAGTCAGCACGCTGAAAAACGTTGGCGAGCACATCGAGCTCGAGCTGGGCCAGGATCTTGCCGCCAGCCCGCGTTACAACGACGACATCGCCCCGACAAAGGCGACGCTGCGCACCTGGAACCGCTGGAACATCGCTGCGCTGTGGGTCGGCATGGCGATCTGCGTACCGACTTACATGCTTGGCGGCATACTCACTTCCGCATTCGGTCTGTCGGTTTCCGAAGCGTTGTGGACGATCCTGATCGCCAACGTGATCGTACTGATACCGCTGACCCTCAATGCATTTCCCGGCACGCGCTACGGCATTCCCTGCCCGGTGGTGTTGCGGGCCTCGTTCGGCATTATCGGTTCCAACGTGCCATCGCTGATCCGCGCGCTGGTGGCCTGCGGCTGGTTCGGCATACAGACTTTGCTGGGCGGTTACGCGATACACATATTGCTGTCGGTGCTGTTCGACGGCTGGGCCACGCTCGGCTCTGTCGGCGAGGTGTTCGGTTTTTTCATTTTCTGGTTTGCCAACATTATTGTTGTCATCCGCGGCTCGGAATCGATCAAGCTCCTGGAGACGCTGGCCGCGCCGATGCTGCTGGGCGTTGCCATCGGCCTGATCATCTGGGCCGCGCCGAAAGTGTCGATTACCGATGTGCTGGCCACACCGGCAAACCGTGCCGCCGACGCGTCTTTCTGGCCGCTGTTTGGCGGCGCGTTAACGGCGATGGTCGGTTTCTGGGCCACGTTGTCGCTGAACATTCCCGACTTCAGCCGCTACGCGCGCTCACAGCGGGCGCAGGTCGTCGGCCAGATCATTGGTTTGCCGCTGACGATGTTCCTGTTTGCCGGTCTCGGCGTGTTGCTCACCGCGGCATCGACGGAACTGGTCGGCGAGCCGATTTCCGACCCGATTAATCTTATCGGTCGTATCGACAGCCCGTTCTGGGTGGTGCTGGCAATGTTCGTGATTATCCTGGCCACCATTTCGACCAACACGGCGGCCAATATCGTGTCGCCCACCAACGTGTTCCAGAACGTGGCGCCGAAGTACATCAACGAGAACAAGGGCGTGATCCTCACGGGTCTCATCGGTATCGCGCTGATGAGCTGGGAGCTGCTGAAAAAACTCGGCTGGCTGGATACCGACGTCAGCGTCGAAAGCCTGTACTCCAACTGGCTGATCGGTTACTCCAGTCTGCTGGGGCCGATTGCCGGCATCATGGTGGTCGACTACTTCCTGGTAAAAGGCCAGCGCTACGACGTGCTGGCGCTGTACCAGGACAACGCGGGCTATCCGGCGTGGCACCTGCCCGGTTTTGTCGCGTTCGGCGTGCCGGTGGCGCTGACCCTGGTGGCTTTAACCACCGGTATGATGAGCTGGTTTTACGATTACGGCTGGTTTACCGGTTCGATCCTCGGCGGGATCATTTATTATCTAATGAGTCGAATGACGCAGAGGTGACAGGGCAATGGCGGTACTGATCAAGGGTGGAACGGTAGTCACGGCGGGCAAGACGCGTCGTGCCGATGTGTTGTGCGACAACGGTAAAATCGTAGCCGTAGACGACGCCATCGACGCGCCGGCCGGCGCCGAGGTGGTTGACGCCGGCGGCCAGTACGTGATGCCGGGCGGGATCGATCCGCATACCCACATGCAGCTGCCGTTCATGGGCACAGTGGCGAGCGAGGATTTTTACACCGGCACCGCGGCCGGGCTGGCCGGCGGCACGACGATGATCATCGATTTCGTCATCCCCAACCCGCAACAGAACATCATGGAAGCCTACAAGCAGTGGCGCGAGTGGGCGGAAAAAGCGGTTGCTGATTATTCTTTCCATGTTGCCATCACCTGGTGGGACGACACGGTAAGCGACGACATGGAAACGCTGGTGCGCGACTACGGCGTGAACAGCTTCAAGCATTTCATGGCGTACAAGGGCGCCATCATGGCGACCGACGAGATACTGGTAAACAGCTTTATGAAAGCCGTGGAGCTGGGCGCCATTACCACCGTGCACGCCGAGAACGGCGAACTGGTTTACCGGCTGCAGCAGAAAATTTACGAGATGGGCATCACCGGGCCGGAAGGGCACCCGCTGTCGCGTCCGCCGGAAGTCGAGGGCGAAGCCGCCAACCGCGCGATACGCATCGCCGAAGTGCTCAACTGCCCGCTTTACGTGGTGCATGTTTCCTGCCGCCAGGCGCTTGAGGCAATTACCCGTGCCCGTAACGAAGGCCAGCGGGTATTTGGCGAGGTGCTGGCCGGGCATTTGCTCATTGACGACTCGGTCTATCGCGACAAGGACTTCGAACGCGCCGCGGCGCACGTGATGAGCCCGCCGTTTCGAACGCCGGAACACCAGGTGGCGCTGTGGCAGGGGCTGCAGTCGGGCAACCTGCAGACCACGGCTACCGATCACTGCTGCTTCTGCGCCGACCAGAAAGCGGCCGGCGCCGATGATTTCCGGCTCATACCCAACGGCTGCGCCGGGGTCGAGAACCGCATGGAAGTGCTGTGGCATCACGGTGTCAACAGCGGCAAGCTGACCATGAACGAGTTTGTCAAAGTCACCTCGACCAATGCCGCGCAGATTTTTAATATTTACCCGCGCAAGGGCAGCGTGTCGGTTGGCGCCGATGCTGACCTGGTGGTGTGGGACCCGGCCGCGACAAAGACAATTTCGGCGAAAACGCACAAGCAGAACATTGACTTCAATGTGTTCGAAGGCATGACGGTGCAGGGCTGTGCCTCGCACACCATAAGCGCCGGCAAGGTGGTGTTTGCCGACGGCGACCTGCGGGTGGAGCGGGGCGCCGGGCGCTATGTTGACCGGCCGCCATTTGCGCCGTATTACGATGCGCTTAACCGGCAGGCCGAGCTGGCCACGCCGACAAAGGTCGAACGCTGAGCAAGAACATAAAACCCGGCCGGCTGAGCAAAGCCGAAATCGAGCAGAATTTCGCCGACCTGCACCGGCCGCTGAAAGACGCCGAGGCGCTGATAGCCGCCGATCGCTGCTATTTCTGCTACGACGCGCCGTGTACCACGGCCTGTCCCACCGGTATCGATATACCTGGATTTATCCAGCGCATCCGCAGCGGCAACCTGAAAAGCTCGGCCGAAGTGATCCTGTCGGCCAACATCATGGGCGGCATGTGCGCACGCGTCTGCCCGACCGAGGTGCTGTGCGAGGAGGCCTGCGTGCGCAACACGCACGAGGACAAGCCGGTGGAGATCGGCCTGCTGCAGCGCCATGCCACCGACCCGATTCTCGACGACAACGTCCAGCTTTTCGAACGTGCGCCGGCGACCGGCAAACGTATCGCAGTGGTCGGCGGCGGCCCGGCGGGGCTGTCCTGCGCTCACCGGCTGGCCAGTCTTGGTCATGACGTAGTGGTTTACTGTCGCGACGAGAAGCCGGGCGGGTTGAACGAATACGGTATCGCTGCTTACAAGACAGTCGACGATTTTGCCCGCCGCGAAGTGGAATACATTCTGGCTATTGGCGGCATCGAGTTACGCAACAATGTAACGCTCGGTACGGATTTCACGCTGGCAGAGTTGCGTGATAAATACGACGCGGTATTTCTCGGCTTCGGCCTCGGCGGCGTCAATGCGCTGCGGCTGGCAGGCGAAGACAAGCCGGGTGTGGAAGATGCCGTCGACTATATCGCGCAACTGCGACAAACCGCTGACAAGAGCACGCTGCCGGTGGGCCGCCGCGTTGTTGTCATCGGCGGAGGCATGACGGCAATCGATATCGCGGTGCAGAGCAAGCGTCTCGGTGCCGAGGAGGTCACGATTGCCTACCGTCGCGGTCCGGAACAGATGAACGCCAGCCGTTACGAGCAGCAGGTGGCGCAGACCAGCGGCGTGAAGATCAGGCACTGGTTGCAGCCACGGCAGATACTCGGCGATGACCACGTCACCGGCGTGGAGTTCGAATACACGCAGATGGACGGCGGCAAACTGCGCGGCAGCGGTGAAACTTTGACGCTGCCGGCCGACGTGGTGTTCAAGGCGATCGGCCAGAAAGTTGCGTGGGACGATCTGGGGCAGACGCAGCAAGCACTGGCAATCGAACATGGCCGCATCGTTGTTGATGAGCAGCGCCGGACGTCCCTGCCCGACGTGTGGGCCGGCGGCGACTGCGTGCCGGGCGGCGAAGACCTGACGGTATCGGCCGTCGAAGATGGCAAGGTTGCGGCCAGCGCTATCAACGAATTCCTGGAGGTGCAGCATGGCTGACCTGGGCTGCAAATTTCTCGGCATACCTTCGCCGAACCCGTTCTGGCTCGCATCGGCGCCGCCGACCGACAAGGCTTACAACGTTACCCGGGCCTTTGAGGCCGGCTGGGGTGGCGCGGTGTGGAAGACCCTTGGCGTCGATCCACCGATTGTGAATGTTAGCGGCCCGCGCTACGGCGCAATCCACAGCAACGAGCGTCGCGTAATAGGGTTCAACAACGTCGAGCTGATTACCGACCGCCCGCTGCAGACAAACCTGGATGAAATGCGCCAGATCAAACGCGACTGGCCGGACCGCGCGCTGGTGGCATCGGTGATGCTGCCGATGGAAGAAAAATACTGGGCCGAATACATGCCGCGTATCGAAGATACCGGTGTTGATGCTTTTGAGCTCAATTTCGGCTGCCCGCACGGAATGTCAGAACGCGGTATGGGTGCGGCCGTGGGCCAGGTGCCGGAATACATCCAGCTCGCCACTGAATGGGGCAAGCGTTACGCCCGGGTGCCGGTCATTATCAAGCTCACGCCAAACGTCACCAACATCCTGCCGCCGGCGAAGGCGGCGCGCGATGGCGGCGCGGATGCAGTTTCGTTAATCAATACGCTCAACAGCATCATGCGGGTCAACTACGACACGCTCACCATGTACCCGGCCACCGACGGCAAGGGTTCGCACGGCGGTTACTGCGGCCCGGCGGTCAAACCGATTGCGCTGCACATGGTGGCCGAGATCGCGCGCAACAAGGAAACCGCCGGCTTGCCGGTGTCGGGCATTGGCGGAATCACCGACTGGCGTGACGCGGTCGATTTTATCGCGCTGGGCGCCAGCAACGTGCAGGTATGCACGGCGGCGATGGTGTACGGCTTCAAGGTGATCGACGATCTGGTCGATGGATTGAGCAATTTCCTCGACGAAAAAGGCATGAAGAGCGTCGACGAGCTGGTCGGTCGCGCCGTTCCCAGCGTTACCGACTGGCAGTTTCTCAACCTCAACCACGTCGAGAAGGCATACATCGATCAGGACCTGTGCATCAAGTGCGGCCGCTGTCATATCGCCTGTGAGGACACTGCGCACCAGGCAATCACCACGCAGGTTAATGGCGAACGGCACTTCGAGGTTATCGACGAAGAGTGTGTCGGGTGCAACCTGTGCGTCAGTGTCTGCCCGGTCGAAAACTGCATCACCATGCGGCCGCTGACCAGCGGCGTCGATCCGCGCACCGGTGAACCGATCGTTGACGAACCGGCCGACTGGACCACGCATCCAAATAACCCCATGCGCAAGGACGCGTGAAGCCCGACTACCCGGCAATGCTGGCGGTTGCCGTCGACGAGGCCCGTGCCGGTCTGGCCGAGGGCGGCATACCCATTGGCGCGGCGTTGTTCGACCAGTCCGGGCAACTGCTGGGGCGCGGGCATAACCGGCGCGTGCAGGAAGACGATCCCTCTATACATGGCGAGACCGATGCGTTTCGCAAGGCCGGTCGCCAGACCAGCTACCGTGACACCATCATGGTCACCACGCTGGCACCCTGCTGGTACTGCAGCGGGCTGGTGCGGCAGTTCAACATTCCAACCGTCGTGGTTGGCGAGTCGGTGAATTTCAGCGGTGGAATCGACTGGCTGCGTGAATCCGGCGTCGAGGTTATCGACCTGGCGTCATCTGAATGCATCGAGCTGCTCGGCGACTACATCCGTGCCAACCCGGCGATCTGGAATGAAGATATAGGTGAATGACCGTGTGGGAGCGGCGATCTCGTGGGAGCGGCATCTTGCCGCGATTCCCTCTGGTCAGGATCTATCGCGCCTGGAAGGCGCTCCCACGTGCGGTTGACGCTAGCGGCGGCTGCGGTAGACGCCGAAATGTACGTACTGCTCATTCGTGGCGGTGCCCGGCGCTACTGATGCAGGAACCCGGTTGGCAACGGGTTGCAGACTGCGCAGGTACGCCACGATCGCGCCGACATCGGGGTCGCTCAGCCGCGCGTACGCCGGCCACGGCATGACCGGTGCGGCCATCCGACCGTGACGGCCGGTGCCGCTGCGAATCGCGCCGGCAATTTCAGCGTCGGTCCACCGCCCCAGCCCGGTCTCTTTGTCAGACGTGAGATTGCTCGGGAACAGCACACCGGGGTTGTCGGTTTCCAGCGGATTGGAATACGCAATGCCGATACGTGAGCCTGCCAGCCAGTGATCCATGCGCGGTTGACCGACCAGCGCGCCGCCGGTGTGGCAGGTGCTGCAACCCAGTAATTCGACCAGGTAGCGGCCACGCACGCTTGCATCGCCTGATGCCGCTGCGCGGCGAGCCTCGGGTGCGCTCATCATTGTCGCCGGTTGCACGCTTTCGTAATCGTTCAGCGGATCAAGTGTAGTCGTACTGCAGGCTGCCAGCAGGAACAGCGGGATCACCAGACTGTGGCGCATCAGATTACTCCATGGTGCGTGCAATCTGATAATAACGCATTACGCCGCAGGCGGCGCTGGAGTATCCTGCGTCGCATGTCTGCCACGCCGTATGTTGCCCATCTGAATCTCGCGTCCGGCTTTCGCGGCGGTGAACGCCAGACGCTGGCGCTGATCGAGGCGCTGGCCGGGACATTGCGCCAGCGCGCTATCGTGCGTCGTGGCGGCGAACTGGCGGAGCAGCTTGCCGACGTGGATGTGGAGCTGATTGCGGTCAGCGGTACGCCGATAAGTGCGGTTCGCGCCACCGCCGGCTGCGACCTGCTGCACGTTCATGAAGGTCGCAGCGTGCAGACCGCAGCACTGCGCCGGTTGGTGTCGCGCACGCCTTTTATAGTCACCCGCAGGATTCCGCAGCGACCGTCGGCGACTGCATTGTGGTGCTACCGGCAGGCGCATACGGTGGTATCCGTTTCGGCGGCGATCGGCAAAGTTCTCACTGCCTGCGATAAGCGCATTCGGCCGGTAACGGTGCCCGACTGCGTGCCGCCTCTCAGTGCAGACCCGGCAGTAGCCGCGCGCTTGCGGGGCGACACCGAACTGGTGGTCGGGCAATGTGGTGAACTACACGATGCACACAAAGGGCAGCGACTCACGATCGAGGTCGCGCGTCGCATGGCCGAAACGCATCCGCAGGTTGAGTTCTGGCTGATCGGCCAGGGCCGCGATGAGCAGGACCTGCGCGCAGCCGCAGCCGGCCTGCAAAACGTGCGTTTCGTTGGCTGGACCGACAATGTTGCCGATTACTATGCCGCGATGGACGTAATGGTTTATCCGTCGCGTTACGAGGGCCTGGGCTCGGCAATACTGGAGGCGATGTTATTCGGTGTTCCGGTTGTTGCCGCCCGGGTCGGCGGTATTCCCGAGATCGTGGTGCATGAAGAAAACGGACTGCTGTTTGCGCCAGGCGACGCCGACGATTTTGTGACCCGGCTGACGGCGCTTGTTGAAAACCCGGCATTGCGCGAACGGCTGGGTGCTGCGGCGCGCCAACAGGCGGCACGCCACACACCCGAGGTGATGGCCGGGCAATACCGGGACATCTACGCCCAAATCCTCGGTCATGCCGCGTGATAGGCTGCCGGCCATGACGGATAACAAGCCCGGGCTGAGTGGCTGCATCATTGCTTTCAATGAAGAAGATCGCATTGCCGACTGCCTGCGCTCGCTGAGTTTTTGCGATGAAGTTGTCGTGGTGGACTCACACTCGCAGGACCGTACCCGCGAAGTGGCCACCGAACTCGGCGCGCGCGTAATCGAACGCGACTGGCCCGGACATGTGCGGCAGAAAGAATTTACCATTCGCCAGGCACAACACGACTGGGTGTTGTGCGTCGATGCCGACGAGCGAATCAGTGGGCCGTTACGTGAGGAAATCGAGGCGCTGCGTGCTGACGGCTTTGGCGACCGTGCCGGCTACCGCATGCCGCGTTGTTCGCAATACCTGAACCGTTTTTTGCGGCATGGCTCGTGGTACCCGGACCGGCAACTGCGCCTGTTCGACCGGCGCCGCGGCTACTGGGGTGGTAACGATCCACATGACCGGGTCGAGCTGGAGGGTCCGGTGAGCCGGCTGCGCGGCGACCTGCTGCATTTTCCTTACCGCAGTTTCGCGGAGCACCTGCGTACGATCGATAATTACACAACCGTGATGGCGCGTGGCCTGACCGAGCGTGGCAAGCGTGTCGGGCTGCGTCATTTGGTGCTCAACCCGGCGTGGCGTTTTTTTCGGGTTTACGTGATCAAGCACGGCTTTCTCGACGGCTGGCGCGGCCTTGTGATGGCCTATCTCGAGGCCTATTACACGCGGTTGAAGTACATCAAGGCGTTTATTACACAACGCGAAGAATAAAAAAGGCCCGTCCATCCGGACGGGCCTTTGTGCTTTGCCGTTATCGCGTTGGCTTAGCTGCGCTTGCGGCGCAGGCCCAGCAGACCCAGCAGGCCGAGCAGACTCAGCGGGCCGGTGGCGCCACTGCCTGAGGCCTTGTCGGCTGCTGCGTCGACTGCTTTGCTGGCAGCCTCGCCGGCGGCTTTCATGGCGTCGTCGGCCTTGTCGCCGCCACAGGAACCTTCGGCAGCCTTGTCGCCACCACAGGAACCTTCGGCAGCCTTGTCGCCACCACAGGAGCCTTCGGCAGCTTTGTCGCCGCCACAGGAACCTTCGGCAGCCTTGTCGCCGCCACAGGAACCTTCGGCAGCTTTGTCGCCGCCGCATTTGCCTTCACCGCAGGAACCTTCGGTTTTGGCTTTGTCGCCGCCGCACTTGCCTTCGCCGCAGGAGCCTTCGCCCAGGTCGGCGACCATATAGCCGCTCGACAGCGTGGTCATGCTGAACGGGTTGGTGTCGGCCTGAGCCGGCGCCGTCGCCAGGGACGTTGCCAGTGCCGTGCTGACCGCGGCTGCCAGAGGCGTGATATTCAGTTTCTTAGCCATCTTGAAAAAATCTCCAGTCTTTGGAATTTAAGGATCGAGTCGATGCCGTTGCAGCCGGCACGAATCAGCACTGTTGTTTTTGTCGGTCGGGAATTATAGGCAAACAGCATCTACGCCGTTTGACCTTTATAAGGACCGGCTGGCCGCGGGAAATGTTTCAGCTGTCAATTTTATTATTATTTTCAGCGGCTTGTCAGTGGAAATCAGGGGTCCCGGCTGATACTCAGGGTGGGTGTCAGGACTTGCTCATCGACGTAAATACGCAGGGTGATAGTGGTCGGCGCGCCTGTCGGCGCCTCGGCCTCGATGAAGGCCCGGTAATCACCGGCGCCGATATCGGAGAGAATTGCGCCCCCGAGTGGCTGGCCGGAGATGAGTGGGCGCACTTTGAGTTCGACCCGCGTGTCCAGCCCGAGTGCGTGAATCATCCCGTCACGATCTGATTTTACATAAGTCATTGTCCTGCAACGGCATTTCGCGGGATACGTATTTGCCGAAATGAGAATCATTGCTATTTACATTCTCAATAAGCCATGACAAGGTAAGCGCATGCCACAAAGTCCGATATACCTCGCAGTCACGGCAATGCTGCTGGTTGCGACAACAGCCGGTGCAACAGGCGAGCCGACCCGGCTGGAAGAAGTTTCGATCCTTGGCGATCCGGATCGCATCGACACCATTCCCGGATCAGCTCACCTGCTTGACGATGAGTTTCTGGCACGTTTTGAATCGGCCGACATACTGCGGGTACTGCAGTCGGTGCCTGGCGTGTACCTCCAGGAAGAAGATGGGCAGGGACTGCGGCCGAATATCGGCATTCGCGGTTCCGGCCTGGATCGTTCAAGTCGCATTGCATTGCTGGAAGATGGCGTGTTGATTGCGCCGGCACCGTACGCCGCACCGGCGGCGTATTACTTTCCGACACAGCGGCGAATGAACAGTATCGAAGTACTGAAAGGCCCGGCCTCTGTCAGTCTCGGTTCGCGCACTACCGGTGGCGCGCTGAATATGGTGTCAACGCCAATTCCTGATGACCTCGCTGCGCGGGCAGATCTATTTGCCGGCCAGGATGGTTTTCGTGAGGGGCACCTGTGGTACGGCGACACCAGTACAAACGCCGGATGGCTGGTCGAAACCGTGCAACAGCGTAGCGATGGCTTCAAGCAGCTCGATACCGGCGGAAGCACTGGTTTCGATATACGTGATTACGTGGGCAAGTTTCGCCTCAACACCGCCCGTGACAGCGGGATAAATCACGGTGTTGAGATGAAAATTGGCTACACCGACCAGGTTTCGGACGAAACATACCTGGGCCTGACCGAAGACGATTTTAACGCCACGCCGTATCGTCGTTACGCGGCCTCACAGCTTGATCAGATCCGTACCACGCATCGCCAGCACCAGCTGACCTATTTTGTTGAGCCGGTGCAGGGACGCTGGTCGGCTGACATAACGGTTTATAACAACGAGTTTTCTCGCAACTGGTTCAAGCTCGGTTCGGTCGCCGGTACCGGTATCAGCACGATACTCGACAACGCCGACGCGTTCGCAACCGAGCTGGCATGGATACGCGGCGAACAGGACAGCCCCGATGATGCGCTGAACCTGCGTAACAACAATCGCAGCTATTTCTCACGCGGGGTACAGGCGGCCGCGGGCTGGCAGTTTGACAGCGGTTTTGCGGACCACAGTCTGCGTGTCGGGTTGCGGCTGCACGAAGACGAAGTAGACCGATTCCAGCACGATGATGAGTTCGCGATACGCGACTCGCTGCTGGTGCTGACAACGGCAGGCGCTCCGGGTTCGCAGTCCAACCGGGTGAGCAGCTCCACGGCAACGTCACTGTTTATTGAGGACCGCATTGCTTTTGGCGCATGGGAAGTATCTCCGGGCCTACGGCTCGAGCGCATCGAGATGGAGCGACTGGATTTTTCCACCGCCGATCCGGATCGTGCAGACGGCCCGACGCGCGAGCGCGACAATACCGTCGATGTTTTTATTCCCGGCCTGGGCATTACCTATTCGCTGGATAATGGCTGGCGGCTTATCGGCGGCCTGCATCGCGGTTTTAACCCGCCGTCGCCTGGCAGCAGCGCCGACGAGGAAGACAGCACCAACCTGGAGTTTGGTGCGCGTTATAGCAACGGCATCTTCGATGCCGAGTTAATAGCGTTTTATACCGACTACTCCAACCTGGTAGGCACCTGCACCGCATCGACAGGTGGTGACTGCATGATCGGCGATCAGTTCGACGGTGGTGCGGCGACCATTGCCGGTGTAGAGAGTGTTGTCGGTTTCGAGTTTGCCGAGGTGGCGGGCACCGCACTGCGGTTGCCGCTGCGCCTTGCCTATACCTGGACTGCAACTGCCGAGTTCGACAGTGGCTTCGACAGCGGTTTTGATCCCTGGGGCGAGGTTGCAGCCGGTGACGAATTGCCGTACGTGCCGCAGCACCAGGCGCAAATCGCTGCCGACCTGAAAGGGGCAAACTGGCGCGCCGGGCTCAATGTCAGCTACGTCGATGCGGCCCGCACCATGGCCGGGCAGGGCCCGATTCCGGCTGGCCAGGGCACGGATTCACGCTGGACCGTTGACCTGTCCGGCAGCTATCGGCTGAGCGCTAGCTTCGAGCTTTATGGCCGTATCGATAACCTGCTGGATGAAGACTATCTGGTGGCGCGCCGGCCGGCCGGACTCCGGCCGGGTAAACCACGCTCCGCGGTCATCGGTTTTCGCTTCGAACTGTAGCCCCGTTAAAGCTCCGAGCAGTCCAGCGCGTTGTTGTCGTCGCGCAAACCCTCCAGCAACCAGTCGTTGACGAACCCGGCGTCGTTGCCTTTGCCGTTACCCTGCGGCAGGCCGCAATCTTCGGGTCCGTCCATTTCATCGTCCGAGCAGGAGCGATGGAACTTTGATTCGCCGATCAGGTTACCGGCGCTGTCGAAAATCTCCCAGTGCACATCATTCGGGGCATCGGCAGCGGTGAAATCGCCTGCCGTGACTTCATTGCCGATGAACAGGTCACCCGATGTATACACCAGGTCCGACCCCGGATCACCTGCGTAGGCGCGAATATTGACCGGCTCGACCATGCCATCCCAGATCATGGTCAGTTCACGCAGCTTGCCGTCGCAGTCGCCGAACGGATTCGACCCCGGCTCGAAGCTAATACTGCAGCCCTCGGCAAAAGTCACCGTAATGGCAATGTCGTCGGGTTGCGCCTGCTTGTACTTCTCCTTGAACTTGATTTCGAGCGTGCTGGTCTTGCCGGCCTCGATCTGCCGATCCTTGAGCTTGCCGCTGAACGAGTCGATGGTGGCGGCGGGCGGTGCCAGCTGTTCTTCGAAGATCTTGTCACCTTCCAGTTTCACTTCGCGCAGCGCGCCAAACTCGTTCGGCCAGGACACTTCGATTGACTCGATGGTTGCGAAGTCGGCACCGGTGTTGCTGATATCCCATTTGAGGGCGTCATCCTTGAGCTCGAATCCATCCGGGCTGACCTGGCAAGGTGGCGGCATTGCGACTGTAATTGGTGCGGTATCGAACGCCTCGCAGCGCAGGCCGTCGACATTGGCCACCAGCGTGGCGGTGCCGCTGACCGGGCCATTGATGATAGTCATGGCCTCGAGAATCGCACTCATACCCGGCGCCAGGGACGCGATCGGAGAGCCGGGCACGGTTGGCGGTTCGAGTGAAGTGTCAGTAACAGTTATGTCTGTCGCCAGCCCGGGACCCGGGTTGTCGACGATATAGCGGTAGAGCACTTCGATGCCGCCACGCACGGTTCCCTGTTCATCATTGGTAAAACCAGCAACCGTCATGGCGCCAAAGCTGTCGCCGATTGCCAGCGGCTGCGAGCAGGACGTGTGCAGGCGGATATGTTGTAACAGCATTCCGGACGGGTCGCGTATTTCGATCTCGACCTCGCTGTCAAACTCATCGCGGCCGGCAGCGGCGGCGCTGGCTTCGATCAGGTCGCCCGGCATCACATCATTGATATTGGCGTACACGTTGCTGCCCTTGTAGATAGTGACGCTCACCGGGCCGTCGGCGTCGTCCAGATCGGTGCACTCGAACTTGTCTGACGGCTGGTCATTGTCCGAATCCGGGCAGGCGGCACCGGTGTAACTGAACTGGATCTGCGTGGGTCGGTCGTCGCAGGCGGCCTCGCCCGCAGCCGGGATTTCACAGCTGTCGGCAAACTCTGGATCAGGTAAGCCGACGACATTGCCTTCTTTGTCGATAAACGCCTCGACCAGCCAGTTGGGCGAAGGATCGCCCTTGGGGTCGTTCAGCGGAGCGGGCTGGCCGGCAACGAATGGTGTGGAGCAACTGGTATGCAGCTCTTCGGCAACGCCGTCGATCGTGATCGTGGTACGTGAACCCAGGTCGTCTTCTCCACTTAGCGCGGCATCGATGCTGTAGCCGTTTTGTCCGGCCAGCACTGTTTCGTTGGTGGCCAGTTCTGCCGAATAGCTGGCGCTCGCGCCGGAGGCCCCGGTAATGGTGATGTCACTTACGCCATCGAAACCCGGACCGATATAGCGAAACCGTGCCGCGGCAATTTTTGATTCGCAGGCCAGGTTATTGCTGGCCGCTGATACCACCAGGCATTGTTTGTCCAGGGTGAGGTTGCAGTCGCTGGCACCGCCGACGCGGCCAAGCGTACCCTTGGCTTTGCCAGAGAAGTCTTTGAAGAATGTGCCGTCGAAAGTCGAGTTTTCACTGACAAGGTTCATTCCCAGTTCAGCTCCGGAATAGCTGCCGGCCATGGAACCGCCGGTCACGGTAAACAGCAGGTCGTAAATATCGGTTGGACCGGACGAATTGACGACGGTGAACCGGGAGATTTCTGCTTCGAGCAGGACACCGGTGGCGTCGCGGACCTGCAGGTCAGGTCCGGGAGTGCCACCGAGCAGCGTGCCGAATTCGTCGATGCGAATGTTCAGGTTCAGTTCGGCCGGGCGTGGCACCGGCTGCGGGGTTGCACCGGGTGCCGGCTGCACGGCCAGTGGGATTGACTGCACATTGAACTCGAAAGCCGCCGAGCTGTAATAAGTGACGCCTTCGGCATTGAAAAACATCAACGGATGTCCCAGCTGCAGGCCCTGGGCCGAGGCAGTGCTGGCGAATAATACGGCGAGGGCCGCCGCGTGGCGGAGCAGGTGCAGGTTTGGCATGACGCGTCCCGATTATTTGTTTGTTCTGGGCCCGGAAGGGCAAACCCGAAATGAGCAGTTCGAGTTCATATATAAGATAACCCCGGCGCGCCATCGGAGCAAGGCAATCCGGACATAAGCATATGTTTTATTGCGCTATTTTGACATATTCAGCGGAATCTACGCACCCCGGCGAGGCGATCGCGAAAATACGGGTTGTCGGTGCGGGTGACGCTGACCTGTTTGCCGGATGACGGTGCATGAACAAATCGGCCGTGGCCCAGGTAAATGCCGGAGTGGGAGACACGGCCGCTAATGCGGAAAAACAGCACGTCGCCGGGCTGCAGGTTTGGCGGTTCCTGGCGCACATGCCGGTACTGCAGCGCGGTGGTTCTTGGCAGGCTGATACCGTGACTGGCATGGGCGTACTGCACCAGGCCGCTACAGTCGAAACCGTCGGGATCGCTGCCGCCGTAGCGATAAGGCGTGCCGAGCATGTCCAGTGCAGTGCGGGCGATGGATGCGCCGAGCGTGGTTGCGGGTGGCGACTCAAGACGTGTCGCGCAGCCAGCCAGCGCGCACACAAACGCCAGCACGAAAGCGAGCAGGCGACGCCCGGGCATCAGCGCAGTTGCGGCTCCAGCGACGACAGGTATTCGGCTATCTGTGCGGCTTCGGCGTCACTGATCCAGTCGGGTGCTTTTAACTGCATGCGCTTAACCAGCAGCGGCCACGCGGGGTCCAGCTTGGTCTCCACGTAAAGATAGCTGCGTTCGAGCGGATGACAACCGGCACAGCGTCCCTTGAATACTTCCGCGGGCCCGCCGTTAATCTCATTGTGCTCGGGGCGGGTGATACCGCGTGCGCCGCCGGCCATGTACGCGATAATTCTCTCGGCGTCTTCTGCGGAGATCCATTGCGGCGCACGCCTGCGCATGCGTTCGACGATTGCGCGAAACTCATCGTTGGTGATCGGCTCCAGAAACGCCCGACCGACTGAGTGACACATGCCGCATTTTTCTTCGAACAGGTAGCGCTGTTCGGTGACGGCGAGTATCTGGTTTACGTCAACGCCGTGATGCCGCAGGAAGCCGACGACTTCATTACGCTGGTCGGCACTGAGATTTTCCACCGGCCCCATCGCATGCATACGCGACAGCCAGTCGGCGCCCGTCAGGCCACCGGGATTTGCCACATCGTGGCAGGTGGTGCATTTGCGCTCCAGGTCAAGCGGCTGCACGTTCGGGGTATCGGCACTGCTGGTGCTGGCAGCAAAAGCGCTCAGCAGCAGCATGACCAGCGGCAGGGGTCGCATCGCTTTCATGGCAGGCCTCCAGACCCTGATTTGCCCGAGTCTATGGGGCAAAGCATACACTGAATATCGGGGTTTCTACGTAAACGCCGGCAGTTTAGCGCGGTTGCCGCGGTGCACACCGAAGCAGTACAGTCCGTGCTTGCGCGGGTTCCGGGATTTTGCGTTTGCAATTCGATTCGATTCTGCCGTTTCTGCTACCCGCAGCGCACCTGTTGCTGGCGACGCTGAGCGCCGGGCACGCGCTGATGTACAAGCGTGACCCACGGGCATCAGTCACGTGGATTGTTGTGTGCGTCATGATCCCGTTCGTCGGCCCCTTTACCTACTACCTGCTGGGGGTCAATCGCGTGCAGCGCACCGCGAGGGCTTATCGCAAAGATCGCGGCCTGGTGGGATACGAGCGCTCCGAGCGCTCCACGCAAGAAGAAAAGGACTGCGGACCGGTGCCGCATCATCCGCTGAGCGCTGTCGGTGCTGCCATCAGCGGTCACCTGCCGTTGCCAGGCAACGCCGTAACATCTCTTTACAACGGCGACGAGGTTTACGCACACATGCTCGAAGCCATCGCTACGGCACGCGAGTCTGTCCGTCTGTCGACCTATATTTTTGAAACAAAAGAAACCGGGCGCCGCTTTGTCGACGCACTCGCGGCAGCCAGGGAGCGAGGCGTTGAGGTCAGGGTACTGATCGACGGGGTAGGCCAGCACTATGGCTGGCCGTCTGCACGCCGGCTGCTGCGTCGCCGCGGTGTCGATGTGCGCCTGTTTCTGCCTTTTCGCCTGTTGCCGCCGGCACTGCATTTCAACCTGCGTAATCATCGCAAGATTCTGGTGGTGGACGGGGTAGTCGCCTTTACCGGCGGTATCAATATCGGTCATCGTCATGTGGCACAGGCCGATGGCAGTTACCTGGTTACTGATGTGCATTTCGAAATGCGTGGCCCGATTGTCAGTGAGCTCGATAATGCGTTTTGTGAAGACTGGCTGTTTGCCGGCGGCAAGAAGCTGCAGCCTGCTGCCATGGATTCGACCGCCTGTGGCCCTGCCACCTGCCGGCTGATCCTGGATGACCCCGGCGAAAACCTCGATCGGCTCGCAATGGTGATCAATGGCGTGGTCGGTGCGGCAAGCCGCAGGGTCGATATCATGACCCCGTACTTCCTGCCGTCGCGTGAACTAATCGCCGCGCTGCAGGCCGCGCGCAGCCGCGGCGTACAGGTGCGAGTGGTGCTGCCGGCGAAGAATAATTTGCCGTACATGCACTGGGCGACCCGCAACCTGTTGTGGGAATTGCTGATGTGGGACATCGAGGTGTGCTACCAGCAGCCGCCGTTTTGCCACTCCAAGTTGCTGGTCGTCGACGATGAATACGCGCTTGTCGGTTCGGCCAACCTCGACCCGCGCAGCCTGCGGCTGAACTTTGAGCTGGGCGTGGAGGTCTTTGACGAAGAACTGGTCAGCCGGCTCAGCGCCCACTTCGCCGAGGTCTGCAGCACGGCTTACAGCGTGACGCTTGCCGAGGTCGACGGCCGACCCTTGTGGCAGCGTCTGCGCGATTCGCTGGTCTGGCTGTTTTCACCTTATCTGTAACACGGGAGAAGGCTATGGGGCGTTTTCACGACTATCGTTTTCCCAACGAAAGTGATGCATATCGCGCTGCGCGTGATGATTTGCTGGCGGCCGAGACAGAGCTGCGCCGCCAGGTCGAACGGGTGGCGGCGCAGCGCCGGGCATTACCTGCGGGCGGGTCTGTCGCAGAGGACTATCACTTCGCCGGTGCCGATGGTGCGGTTGCGATGTCCGAATTGTTTGTCGCGCCGCGCGACACGCTGGTGATTTACAGTTTCATGTTCCCACCCGGCAAAAGCCCGTGCCCGATGTGCACCTCGATGCTCGACGGATTAAATGGCAACGCACCGCAGGTCATGCAGCGGGTGAATCTCGCCGTTGTTGCCAGGGCGACGATTGCGCAGTTGACAGCCTTTGCTGCCAGTCGTGGCTGGCACAACCTGCCGTTGTATTCGACGGGCCCGGGTAGCTACAGCCGAGACTATCTTGGCGAGAATGCCCAGGGAACACAGATGCCCATGCTCAATGTGTTCAGCCGCCACGATGGTGCCATCGTGCACCGCTACGGTACCGAGCTGATGGTGGCTGACGCTGAGCCAGGCCAGGACCCGCGTCATGTCGATCCTGTCTGGCCGCTGTGGAACCTGCTGGACTTCACGCCTGACGGACGCGGCGAAGGGTATCCACAGGTGTTGTGATAGCGGCCACCCGACATAACGCCTGAGTAATCGCGCGTGAAATAGAAAGTCACAATCTTTTAACGTGGTTACGTGAAGGATGTCACGAAATACCTGATCAATAGCAGGCAGTATCGTCGGCAGCGTAAGGACGCCAACCAAATTTCACGACAGGGATTATGTCAGAGAGGCCGACGCTTTATGATTGAACCTGCAATTCCGCACGACGAAGAGGCGCGCGTAAAGGCGCTGGAAGATACCGGCGTGCTCGACACACCGGCCGAAGAACGCTTCGATCGTTATACACGCCTGACCCGGCGCCTGTTTGATGTTCCCATCGCGCTGGTCAGCCTGGTGGACCGCGAGCGGCAGTGGTTCAAGTCAAAGCAGGGGCTGGACGCCTGTGAAACGTCGCGCGATATTTCCTTCTGCGGCCACGCCATCCTCGGCGATGAGGTATTCGTGGTGGGCAATGCGCTTAACGACGAGCGCTTCAGCGATAACCCGCTGGTGGTCAACGATCCGAGCATACGTTTTTATGCCGGCTGTCCCCTGACCTCACCGGACGGCTATCGTCTCGGCACGCTGTGTATCATTGACCGCGAGCCGCGGGAGCTGGCCGATAAAGACCTCGATGCGCTGCAGGATATCGCCACCATGGTGTCGAACGAGCTGGCGGCGCTGCGGCTGGCCACCATCGACGAGCTTACCGGGCTGTCCAACCGGCGTGCATTTAACATGATTGCCGACCAGTCACTGCACATGTGTTCGCGCAGCAACCGCAGCGCGTCTTTGCTGATGCTTGACCTGGATGGCTTCAAGCAGATCAACGACGAGCTGGGCCATGCTGCCGGCGACAAGGCGCTGGTCGAGTTTGCGCACACGCTACGTTCCTCGTTTCGCGATTCTGACGTTGTGGCGCGACTGGGCGGCGATGAATTCTGCGTGCTGCTGACCGATACTGACCTGGAGCATGCCTGGTGCAGCGTTGAGCGCTTTCGTGATGCTCTCGATGTCAAAAACGATCTGCCCGGCCGCAAATACCGGCTGATGTTCAGCGCTGGCGTTATCCAGCGGGATCCGGACCGGCACCAGACGGTTGCCGATCTGCTCAACGACGCTGACATACTCATGTATGAGCGCAAGCGCGCCAAGCCCCTGCCGAAGTCGGTCGACGCAATAATCGCTTCCTAGCGGCCGCCCCACCGGGCCAGCGGACACCCGATCCGGGTGGGATATACTTTGCCCGCAATGTCGATGGCAAAGCCTTTAGCTGTAGAAAAAGTCACCGAAGCCGGGCGCAGTACGCAACCGGATGCCGTGGCAGTCGAAGAGCCACTGGAAATCAGGCTCGGTTACAGCGACGACGCGGGGCGTACGGCGCGCAGTATTTCGATCACCATGCGCACACCGGGCAATGACATTGAGCTTGCCCTGGGCTTCCTGTACGGCGAAGGCATCATCAACGATGCCGCTGCCGTCAATTCTGCTGAACATTGCGGTCCACCGGCGCCGGACAGCGGGCTGCACAACATCGTGCGTGTCGAGCTGGCGGACGGCGAAAACCCGGATATCGCGAGACTGGAACGTCATTTCTACAGCACTTCGAGCTGTGGTGTCTGCGGCAAAAGCTCACTCGCGGCGCTTTCCCTCGACGGCAGCGTCACGTTGGAAAAGGATGCATGCAGGTTCAGCGCAGGCAGTCTGACGCAGCTGCCGGCTAAGCTGCGGGCACAGCAGGCGACGTTTGCGGCAACCGGCGGGCTGCACGCTGCAGCCCTGTTTGACCTGAGCGGCGAGATACAGCTGGTGCGTGAAGATGTTGGTCGCCACAATGCAGTCGACAAGGTAGTTGGCAGCCTGTTGCAGGCGCGTCGTCTGCCAGCCGTCGGCCACGGTTTGCTGGTCAGCGGCCGGGCGAGTTTCGAGCTGATGCAGAAAGCCTTGCGTGCCGGCATCCCGCTGCTGGCAGCGGTGGGCGCGCCATCGAGCCTGGCAGTCTCTCTCGCTGCCGAATACGGTATGACGCTGGTCGGGTTCCTGCGTGACGGCCGTTTCAATATTTATTCAGGCGAACGACGGGTTGGTCAGTGAAGCTGAGGATAAAAGCTAACAGCCTGCGGCTGCGGCTCACACAGGGTGAGGTTGCGCATCTTGCGCAACACGGCAGTGTAGTCGAGCAAATGAACATGGCCGGCGCAGTGCTCGAGTATGCCGTGCACTCTGCCGATGTGCAGAGCATCACGGCAGACCTGGATAGTGACAGCCTGGTTGTAACGCTGCCGGCAGCCATGGTGCAGTCATGGGCGGATAGCGCCGAAGTGTCCCTGCAGGACCAACATGGGCCCCTGAAGATCCTGGTGGAAAAGGATTTTGCCTGCCTGGTGCCGCGTGACGGCGAAGATGATGCCGACGCCTATCCTCACCCCGGCCAGGAAGCCTGTTGAGCAAGAAGAACAGGATTCGTATCAACAAACCTGCCGAGATTGCCGGCGGGGCAACGGCAGTAGTCAATGCGTTGCGTCATGCGGTCGGCAAAGCCGGAGTGGGTCGCGGTCTTGCGGCACTGCGCAAGGTCAACCAGGCTGACGGCTTCGATTGCCCCGGCTGCGGCTGGCCAGAGGCTGAAAAGCGATCGATCGCGGAGTTTTGCGAGAACGGCGCCAAGGCAGTGGCAGACGAGGCCACGAAAAAAACTGTCGACGCGGAGTTTTTCGCCCGCCACAGTATCGATGAGCTGCGCCGGCAAAGCGGTCGCTGGCTCAACGCGCAGGGCCGCCTGGCCGAACCTGTCGTGCTGCGCGAGGGTGATACGCATTACAGCGCCATTTCCTGGGACGACGCATTCGACCTGATCGCTGCGCAGCTGCGTATGCTGGATTCTCCCGATGACGCGGTTTTCTACACCTCGGGACGCACCAGCAACGAGGCGGCTTTCCTTTACCAGCTGCTGGCACGACGCTTCGGCACCAACAACCTGCCGGATTGCTCCAACCTGTGTCACGAGTCCAGCGGCCGCGCCCTGCAGGAGGTGCTCGGCAGCAGCAAGGGTACGGTGACGCAGGCTGATTTCGAGCTCGCCGATACCATTGTTATTGCCGGACAGAATCCGGGCTCTAATCATCCGCGCATGCTGGCAACACTGGAGCGTGCCGGCCGTCGCGGCGCGCATATCATCAGTATCAATCCGCTGGACGAGACCGGGCTGCGGCGCTTTCGTAATCCGCAAAAACTGTCTGGCTACATCGGTGGCGGCACACTGCTGGCGAATCTGCACATGCCGGTGCGCATAAATGGCGACGTGGCGTTGCTGCAGGCGATCGCCAAAGCATTGTTCGAGCTGGAGCAGGCCAGCCCCGGCATACTCGATGGAGAATTCATAACGCAACGTACTGCGGGCTTCGAGGCCTATCGTGAGCATGTGCGCGGTATGGCGTGGGGGACACTGACAAGAGTCAGCGGCGTCGATATCGACATGATACGGGCCGCAGCAGAAATGCTTGCCAAATCCAAACGGGTAATCTTCTGTTGGGCCATGGGCCTGACCCAGCACCACAACGCCGTCTCCAACATCCAGGAAATCGTCAATCTGCTGTTGCTGGGGGGGCATGTCGGCCGGCCAGGCAGTGGTGCCTGCCCGGTGCGCGGGCACAGCAACGTGCAGGGCGATCGCACCATGGGTATCTGGGTCAATCCGGACACTGGCCTTGGGAAATCGCTGCAGCGCCGTTACGGATTTAGCGCGCCGCAGAAGCCGGGCTTTGACACCGTCGACAGCATCCACGCAATGCGTGCGGGCACCATACAGGTGCTAATCGCGATGGGCGGTAATTTTCTTGCCGCGACGCCGGACTGGGAAACTACCCAGCGAGCGCTGGCGCGCTGCCGCCTTACCGTGCAGATATCGACAAAGCTCAATCGCTCACATTTGTATACAGGCAGGACGGCGCTGATCCTGCCGGCGCTGAGCCGCACCGAGACCGATGTGCAGGATGGGCAGCAGCAAAGCGTCACCGTGGAAAATTCCATGGGCGTGGTTCGTCGCTCGACCGGTGTGCTGGAACCTGTCAGTACGCAGCTGCGCAGCGAGGTGCAGATTGTTGCCGAAATCGGTCGGCGCCTGTTTGGCGACCGCGATCCGCTCGACTGGCGCAATATTGCGGGCGACTATGATCGTGTGCGCGATGAAATAGCTGGCGTTATTCCCGGCTGCGAAAATTACAATGAACGCCTCGCAGAAACCGGCGAGTTCACCCTGGCTCACGCGGTGCGCGACAAGCGCGAATTTCACACGGCCACCGGCAAGGCGCACTTCACGGTGCATCCGCTCGACGAAATCGAGCTGGAGGAGGAGCAGTTCATCCTCACATCAATCCGCAGCCATGATCAGTTCAACACGACTGTTTATTCCAACAATGACCGCTACCGCGGCATCGAGGGCAGTCGCAAAATTCTGCTGGCGAATATTTTGGATATAGAAGAGCTGGGCATGGCCGATGGCATGCATGTTGACATCACGAGCCATTTTCGTGGCCATACCCGTACCCTGGGTGATTTCAGGCTCGTGGCCTACGAGATTCCGCGCGGCTGTATGGCCGGTTACTATCCCGAGCTGAATCCGCTGGTCCCGCTCGAGCACGTCGCGCGCGGATCAAACACGCCGGGCTACAAATCCCTGGTGGTGAGCCTGAAACCGGCGGCGCGCTGATCAGTCGCGTTCGAGCGGGCAGCTCATGCAGCGCGGGCCACCACGGCCGCGACCCAGTTCCTCACCGGGTATGGTGACCACGTCGATGCCGGCCTGCTGCATTTTTTCGATTGTGTGTACATTGCGCTCGTAGCCGATCACCCGGCCTGGCCGCACGGTAAGCACGTTGTTGGCGTCGTTCCACTGCTCGCGCTCGGCAGCATACTTGTCGCCGCCGGTTTCGACGAGACGCAGTGATTCCAGCCCCATGGTTTTGGCCAGCGCGTCGAAGAAGCGCCGCTGCGGCCGCACCTGCAGGCTGTTACGTTTACCCGGCGTGACCTCCCAGCATGAAAGATCAGCATGAATGGTCGGTGGGTAGATGCTGAAACAGTCATGGTCGAGCTGTGTCATCACCGTATCGAGATGCATGCAGCTGCGGCTCTTTGGCAGGTCCACCACGATGACTTTCTTTACCGCCTGCCTGTCGAACAGGCGCTTTGTAAGCATTTCGATCGCCTGCGGCGTGGTGCGTTCACTGATGCCCATCAGTAATGCATCATTGCCAATGACCAGTATGTCGCCCCCTTCCAGCGAGGCGCCGTCCTGCGGGAAATCGTCGCCGCGATACCACACATCGAATTTTGCATCGCGAAAAGCCGGGTGAAACTTGTAAACCGCCCGCAGGTGAACGCTTTCACGGCGGCGCGCGGTTTTTGCCATCGGGTTTACCGATACGCCGGAATACAGCCAGCATGAGGTGTCACGCGTGAACAGGTGATTTGGCAGTGGCGGTAAAAGAAAGTCGGTGTCCTGCATCAGCAGTTCCGTAGTAATGCTCTGCACCGAAACTTCGATATCGTCCTGGGTTACACCACCGATCAGGGCACTGGACAGCGCGGCACTGTCGAGGTCGGCGAGCTGCTCCCGCATGGCGCCGGTCAGCATCGGCCCGAGCTGGTGCTCCGATACCTGGCGTTCGACCACCCACTTTCGCGCCTCGGGCTGATCCAGCGTCTGCGTCAGCAGGTCATGCAGCAGCAATACCTCGACATCGTGCGCGCGCAGTGTGCTGGCGAACTGATCGTGTTCCTGGGCTGCGCGCTCGACTCGCAGCACATCGTCGAACAGCAGGTCCTCGAAGTTGCGCGGGGTCAGTCGCTTGAGGCTCAGCTCCGGCCGGTGCAGCAGCACCCGCCGTAACCGCGTTACCTCGGATCCGACGTAAAACCTCGACATGTAAAGCACCGTGGCTGGGAAAGAGGGCGCAGGGTACGCCGCTGCCTGAGGTGGATCAATGCTGCAGGGCGCAAAATTAAAGATCTGCCGGTTGCGGACGATATGTTCAATGGGAAGCCGTGTCGATGGACTACGCGGTGTGGGTTCGTACGCGCAGGGAACGCAGTGATTAAAGCAAAGCTGACAAATGGCAGCCCGGATGCCGAGGAGTTGCGCTCGTGGCTGATGCCGCTGGCGCTGGCGCTGGGAGTCATGGGCCTGGCGGTGTCGTGGTCCGTTTTCAACATGGTTGTGAACGGGCATGAGGCCCGGCTGGCGAACGATTTTCGCCTCGATGTAAACCGGCAGCTGGCCAAGCTCGACCAGGGTCTGCGTCGCACCTCGGAACAACTGCGCTCGGTAAGCGCTTTCTTTCTGAGCTCCGATAGTGTCGGGGCAAGTGAATTTCGCAATTTTACGGCGACCTATCTGCGCCAGGAGGCGGGGCTTTCCATGCTGGCGTGGGCGCCGATGGAGATGATCGATGATCCGGGCCTGGAAGAGGCCGTAGACGAGGAATCGTTGATCGCCGGCATCAGCCTTCCACTTGAACATATTGAGCCGGGACCCCGGGATGAGCTGGCTTTTGGCAAAGATCTGCTGAATGTGCCCGGCATGAAAGCGGCAGTGGAAAACTCGTTCCAGTCCGGCAACGTACAGTCGGTCATCACTGGCGAACGCATCATCCTGATAACCCCGACACTGGATTTTATCGACTGGTCCGGGGTTGCGATTGCAGTATTGCCGACCGACTCGCTGGCTGCCTGGATCAATCTCGGCGAGTGGGACGCAAAGGTTTCAATCGTCGAGGAGCGCAGCAGCAGGATCATCCTGGAAAACGGCGCGCCGCCCGAGGGGGCCAGCGCTTTTGTATCTTCGCTGTCGCTGGCTGGTGAGATCTGGCGGGTAACCGCCTGGCCGGGTGAGGTAGTGCGCGTCCCGGCAGGTGCCTGGGGCACACTGGCCGCCGGTGTAGTGATTACCGGCCTGGTGCTGCTATTGCTGGTCACCCTGGCAAACAGCGCCGAGCACGCAGCGCGTGAAGTTCGTGTCAGGACACGGGAGCTGCAACAGGCTGAGCAGGAGGCGCGCAACCAGGCGGTGCGCCTGGCCGACGAGGTCTCGCACACCGGGCAGGTATTGTCGGCAATACCCTCGATCCTGATCGGTCTCGACCTGGACAGCCGCATCAACCAGTGGAACAGCGCGGCGCGCGAGATCAGCGGTATATCCGCCGCAGATGCGGTTGGCAGGCCGATTGGTGACTGCGGCTGGAGCGGCGACGTGGAAATACTGTCAGACGGCGTGGCGCGATGCCTGTCAGACCGCGAAGTTGTGCGTCTCGACGAACTGTGCTTCGAACGGCCGGATTCCGAGCAGGCAACCCTGGGCGTTGCCATTGTTCCGGTGCATAACAGCGAGAAGGTGCAAATTGGCTGCCTGTTGATCGGTGCAGATGTCACCGAGAAGAACATGATGGAAATCCAGCTGCGCGAGGCCCAGCGTCTCGAAGCCGTTGGTCGTCTCGCGGCCGGCATTGCTCACGAAGTCAACACGCCGTCGCAGTTTGTCTCCGATAACACGACGTTTCTGCAGGAGGCCTTTACCGACCTGATCGAACTCGAAGCGGTGTACAACGAGATTTGTTCTGCACCGGGTTTGCTGAGTGATGAGCAAAAGCAGCGCATCGAGGCGGCCCGCGAGGCGGCCGATCGAGACTTCCTGCTGGAAGAGGTGCCGCAGGCACTGGCGCAGTCACTCGACGGGATACGCCGCATCGCAGATATCGTGCGTGCGATGAAGGAGTTTTCACACCCCGGTGGTGGCGGACACAAGGAACAGGCCGACCTGAACCGGTTGATCAACAATGCCATCACGGTAGCCGCGAACGAGTGGAAATACCACGCCGAAGTGGAAACCGAATTCGACGAAAACCTGCCGCCGGTGCCGTGCTTCCCGCGCGAACTGAACCAGGTTGTGTTGAACCTGCTGATCAATGGCGCCCACGCAATTGCTGACCGTCTCGGTGACAGCGGCGAGCGCGGCAAGATCAGGATTACGACGGCACTACGCGACAATGCAGTCGAGATGCGGGTCAGCGATTCCGGCACCGGCATCCCGGAGCATATTCGGAACAACGTATTCGAGCCGTTTTTCACCACCAAGGAAGTCGGGCGTGGCAGCGGCCAGGGACTGGCGCTGGCGTATTCGGCAGTGGTGGAGCAGCACGGCGGTGAGTTGTCATTTGAGACTGAAACAGATGTAGGTACGACGTTTATCGTCAGCCTGCCGCTGAAGTCGCAGAAAACAGAGGAAGAGGTAACCGCATGAAACGGATTTTATTTGTAGATGATGAGCCGATGGTGCTGACCGGCCTGCGACGAATGCTGCGCGGACTGCGGCAGGAATGGGACATGCAGTTCCTGCCATCCGGCGAGGCGGCGCTGGCCGCAATGGGCGAAGCGCCTTGCGACGTCATAGTCAGCGACATGCGAATGCCGGGTATGGATGGGGTGCAGCTGCTCACCGCAGTAAAAGAAAACTATCCCAATACGGTGCGTATTGCACTGTCCGGGCATGCCGACATGGAGATGGTTCTGGAGTGTATCGGCGCGACCCACCAGTACCTTGCCAAGCCGTGCGACGCGGAGACGGTCAAAACCACTATTGACCGCGCCTGTTCACTGCGTGACCTGATAAATGACAGGAGCCTGCAGGAACTGGTTACCGAGATGGGATCGCTGCCGAGCCTGCCAACGCTCTATACCGAGGTCATGGCAGCGGTACGCGACGGCAAGGCGCTGACGGATATAGGCGAAATTATCGCGCAGGACGTGTCGATGACGGCCAAGGTGCTGAAGGTCGTCAACTCTGCCTTCTTCGGCTTGAATCGGCACGTGGAAAGCCCTGCTCAGGCTGCCGCCATACTCGGGCTGGATGCCGTGCGCGGCCTGGTGCTTACGGCAAAGGTCTTTTCCGATTTCGACAGCGCAGCGCTGGACCTCGAGCGATTGTGGGAGCACAGTGCGGAGACCGGTGCGCTGGCGCGGCGTTTCGCCGCCGATAACCAGCAGCCACGCAAGCTGGTCGATTATGCGCAAATGGCCGGCATGCTGCATGACATCGGCAAACTGGTGCTGGCTTCTCAATATCCGGAGCGATACAAAAAGGTCATCGCAGCGCAGCAGTCAACCGGCAAGCCCGACTGGGTCTGTGAGCAGGAGGAGTTCGGCCACAACCACATGGTGGTTGGCGCCTACCTGCTGGGACTGTGGGGTTTGCCCAACCCGATCGTCGAGGCGGCGGCTTTTCACCACGAGCCACAGCGTGGGGCTGGAGACCAGTTTTCACCACTGACAGCTGTGCATGTAGCCAACGCTATGGTGCACGTGCCCAATGACCCGGAGCAGGCGCAGTTCGACATGGAATACCTGGGACGGCTGAACCTCGAGCCCTGTGAGGCCTGGTTCGAGTCGGCATGCGAGGTGACAGCTTGAGCACACCAAAAGTATTGTTTGTTGATGATGAAAAGCCGGTGCTCGATGCCTGTCGTCGCGCGCTGCGCAAGAAAATCAGTATCGATACAGCGCTTGGCCCGGCAAAAGCGCTCGAACACATCGATGATTGCGCTGACTACGCAGTCATCGTCAGCGACATGCGTATGCCTGAGATGACGGGCGTGGAGCTGCTGGCCGAGGTCAAGCGGCGCAGCCCGAACACGGTACGCATGATGCTCACCGGTAATTCGGACCAGCAGACTGCCATCGATGCAGTAAACGAGGGCGATATATTCCGCTTCCTCAACAAGCCGTGCCCGCCGGACAAGCTGTGGAATTCGGTCGAGGCTGCGATGGAACAGCACCGGCTGCTCGTCGCCGAACGCGACCTGCTGGAGAACACCCTCCAGGGAACGATCCAGGTGCTGGCAGACGTGCTTGCGCTGGTCAATCCCGGCGCCTTCGGCCGTACGACGCGCATCCGGACGCATGTGGCCGCGATAGCAACAAAGCTGGGGCTGGCAGAGCTGTGGCGCTACGAGACCATGGCCACGCTGTCGCAGATTGGCTGCGTGACCGTTCCCGATGCTGTGCTGGAGAAGGTATCGCTCGGGCATCAGCTGGCGGAATACGAACAGGCACTGTTCGACCAGCACCCGGTAGTCGCCGGCGATCTTATTGCGCGTATTCCGCGCCTCGGTGAAGTAGCCGACGCCATTCGCCTGCAGGATGCCGGCTTCGATAACAGCCCGGATGCACCGATCGGTTCGCGTATACTGAAAGTGGTGCTGGATTTTGAACGGATTGAATCGCGTGGCGTGGCAAGTTCCGAGGCTTTCGACGAACTGAAGCTGCGCAGCAACCGTTACGACCCCCAGGTGCTTGAAGCCCTGGAAGCGGTGCTGGGAACCGAATCCGAAATGGAAGCGCGCGAAGTCGAAGTAGGGAAGCTGCTGGACGACATGATGCTGGCTGTCGATGTCAACTCGCTGCAGGGCGCTCTGGTGTTGTGCAAGGGTCAGCAGACGACCGAATCTGTCCGCGCACGCCTGGTCAACTTTGCCCGCAACGGCGTAATCGCAGGTAAGGTCATGGTCTGGGTGCCGGCTGGCACCGGGTGATAAATATCATGCCACCTGCAAAGGTGCTCGCGTTTGCCTGCCTGTTCGAAGGCGCTTTGCTGGTCGTAGCGTACGGGCTGGGCTGGATTGTGGGCGTCGACCCGCTGGCGGCGCTGTCGGGCGGGTTTTTTGCGTTCGCCATTGGGCTGGCCGCCGTTTTGCCAATGCTGTTGCTGTTGTGGTGGGGGCTGCGAAATCCGGGCACAGCCATGGGTCGCGCAACCGGCGAGGCACGCCAGTTCGTACGCCAGTTTTTCAACGGCATCGGGCCTGCCGGGTTCCTGCTGGTATCGCTGCTTGCCGGCCTGTGTGAAGAAGCACTGTTTCGCGGCCTGCTGCAGGTATTCATTGCCGGGCACAGCTCTGTGCTGGTCGGGCTGGTAGCCGCTTCCGTACTCTTTGGCCTGGCCCATGCTGTTTCTCTCGCCTATGCCGTGACGGCAACCATAATCGGGGTATACCTCGGCGCGCTGTTCCTGCTGACCGGCAGTCTCGCTGCCCCGGTCATTTGCCACGCTGTATACGACTTCATCGCACTGCTGTGGCTCAGCCGGCTTCCGGCGACATCGCGCTGAACTCGCGCGTCCGGGCCGAGCCTGTACAATGCCCGCCGTGACAGAGACTGCCGTATCAACAGAGCTGCTGGTAGAGCGCTGGATGAGTCGTGATCCCGAGTGCGTCGGGCCGGACACCGCGCTGGAGGAAGTCGCGTCGCTGATGGGGATCCGGCGACATTCCTGCATCGTGGTTACTGAGGGCCACAAGGCGATCGGCCTGATCAGCGAGCGTGACCTGGTGCGTGAGCTGGCGCGAGCGCTCGGTGGCAAATCTGCCGAAGCAACCGCTGGCGCAGCCATGTCTCAACCGGTGATCTGTATAGCCGGACACGAGACGGTAGATGCCGCTGTCAAGCTGATGACGGATCATCGCATTCGGCGCCTCGTCGTCACCGACGAAGAAGATGAGATCGTTGGCGTGCTGACCCAGTCCGACCTGATGCGCGCCAATATCAGCCGTGCAGATATGCACCGCCGCACGCTCGAAGCGCAAGTTGCAACACGGACAGCCGAACTGGAAACTGCGGTAGAACAGCTCGAGGCCCTTGCACGGGTCGATCCGCTGATGAATATCGGCAATCGTCGTTCAATGGACGAGGCGCTGGCCATGGCCCACCAGCGGTCGTTGCGTTATCGCCGCACTTACTCGGTCATTCTGCTGGATGTAGACAAGTTCAAGTCATACAACGATTCGTATGGTCATCCGCGCGGCGACCGCGTGTTGCGCGACATTGCCGGCGAGGTACTTGCCTGCGCGCGGGTGCTGGACAGGCCGTTTCGTTACGGCGGCGAGGAAATACTCGTCCTGCTGCCGGAAACCGACGGCCAGGGCACAGTGGCCGTGGCGGAGCGGGTGCGTCGGGCGGTTGTCGCACTGGATATAGAGCATCGAGGGTCGACGCACGGCGTGGTCACAATCAGTGCCGGGGTCGCGACCTCGGTGCCGCGCAAGGATGGCAGCGTGCCAGCGGCACTGGACTTGCTGGCGGCAGCCGACCGCTCGCTTTACGAAGCAAAGGGTGCCGGCCGAAACCGGTTGGGGCCCGTGTACCAGCCCGACTAGGCGGGCGTTACGGCGCCAGCGCGGGAGTCCTGACCTCGTCGCAGGTTGCAAGGTCGCCCAGTTGTGCGCCCGCCAGCGCCTTGTGAGCGGCATCGACCAGGTCAGCGGCGCAGTCAAATGAATGTGTGGTATCCATTGCGGCAACGCCAAGTGCGAGGCTGGTCGAAACGTCATGATCACCGGCAAACTGCCGCACCACTTCTTTGTAGTCACGCAGTATCCGGCGGCCGGCTACCTGTGCTGCATCGTGATTGCAGTCATTGATCCATAGCAGAATCTCGTTTTCGGTGTACTGCCCGATGACCCGCGAACCGCCATTGTTCAACATTACGCGCGCGGTTTCCCGAATCAGCCGTTCGGCGGCATCGACCCCATGTCTGGCGCGCACCTGGTCGAGGTTGTCGACGCCAGCCATGACCACACCCACCTCGGCGCCAGCTTGACGGGCAGCGTCGAATTCCTTGTTCAGTACTTCGTTCAGTTCCGCACGATGCTGCATGCGCAGCAGCGTTATTGAGGCAGGCGGTCGGGTCTGTGCAGCGTCGTTGTGTTCATTGAGTATGTGGTCCACGCCACGTTCCATGAGCAGCTCGCGCGCTTCTTCCAGCGCGGCAAAACCTGCGACCGGGGCAAGCAGGTCCTTCTCAAACATGGCTTCGGTTTCAGGTATCCGGTCGCGCAGTTCATCCAGCACCACGCCGAGCTGGTGATCATCAAGGTCCAGGCTGGTTACGGCGACGCTGACCAGTTCACGGAACGACAGCGCCCAGTCGCTGGCCAGCCAGACGTCAGCAAGCGGCCCGGACAGGGCGACACAGCGGGCAAACTCGTCGGGCGGCACAGCGCACGGCTCATGGCTGGCGGCAACGGCCTGGTACAGCGGTTGCGGCAGTTTCCAGCGCTGCAGCAGCCACTCACCCACGTCGGCATGGGTGCATTGCAGCTGTGATCTTTCGTAGTCAGCGAGGGCATCATGATTGCGTTGCAGGTCACCGGCTTCGGCATACAAACCCGGATCCGCCTTGTCCAGCGCCAGCATGCCGATATCCTGCAACAATGCAGCGAGGAATAGCGCTTCGCGATCAGTACGATTCAGCGCGCGTCCCAGTGCGCCGGCGGCGGTTGCTGCCAGCAACGAGCGGCGCCAGTAATATTCGTGGCTCAGGCCCTGAGTCTTGTCCCGCTTGAGCGCGATGACCAGCGAAAAGCTCAACGCGACAATCAGCGTTGCATCGAGCCCCAGCGTGAGCAGCGCGCGGCGCAATGTATTGACGCCGCCGGGCACGGCATAAGCTGCAGAATTGGCCATGCGCATGACCTTGGCGGAAATTACCGGGTCTGCGGTAATTACGTCCGCAACGGCACGCAGGCTTATATCCGGGTCACGCGCTGCCTCGATAATTTTCATGGCTACGCGCGGCGGGCTTGGCAGCCCACTGAGTTTCTCCAGTTTCCGCGCCAGTTTATTGTCTATGCTCACAACTCCGCCTCCATGCGTCGTGTTCAGCTCGGGGTTATTCAGGTAGCCGTGGTTTCCGGTTCCTCCGAAGCCTCGGCAGCCATGCGCCGGGCGCGCAGCAGCGCCAGCTCGCGACTCATGGTGTATTTGACCAGCAGCTCGCGGTGCTGATCGGAAATCAGCGTGAAATCCACCGCAATGCGATAACTGAAGCCATCGCGCGGGTTCTTCATCGGCTGGCAGCGCACGACTTTCGCGTAAGCAGCCACATAATAATAATCCGGGGCAAGCACCAGGCGCAGGTACAAATTCGCGCCCGCCTCGAGCGGTTCCTCGTTGACAAACGCAATACCCGTAGCACTGACATTTGTCTTGCGCATTGGCTGCTCGAAAATATTTTCTTCCTCGCCCTGCAGCAGGGGCATCAGGTTGATCAGCGCGTTCAGCTTGTTGTTCAGCAGCTCCATCGACTGGGCGATCTCGGGCGAACGCTGGCGTACCCGGCTGATGCGGCCTTTCAGTTCCGCCTCCATACCGAATAATGTCGCGGACATGCCGCCAGGCAGAAAGCCGCCGTCCTTGATCTCGGCCGCGTTGCGCTTGACTTCACTTTCGTCTACTACTTTATAGACCAGCGCTACCGGATTATCGATCCTGAAGCTGGTCCGCCTCTCTGCACTCATGATTCAGCTCCTGCTGGTTGTTCCTCCTCCCCTGTGGCCTGCACCTGTTGTTCGCTGTCGGCCCCGCCGCGTACAACAGTTATCTCGACCCGGCGATTGGCTGCGCGATTCGCCTCGGTGTCATTGGACGCACGCGGTATGGTGTCGGCATGACCGGCGATGACCATACGCGACGGATCGACGGAGCCTCCGCGCATCAGCTCGTGTGCGACCGATACGGCACGCGCAGCCGACAATTCCCAGTTGGAGCGGAATCGCACCGTGCTTATTGGTACATCATCTGTGTGACCGGCAACCATTACGGCGCCGTTCAGACCCGCCAGCAGCACGCGGACCTTGCCAAGCACCGGGACAAAGCCGCCCTTGACCTCATCCGAGCCCGAATCGAATGATGCCTGCTCGTTGATACTGATAATGATGCGTTGACCTTCCAGGTCGACGTTTAGCTGGTCGGAACTTATTTCTTCCTCGAGCGCCTTGCGTATACGTTCCACGTCTTCCTGCAGTTCTTCCTGGGTCGGGCCTTCGCCCTCGCCGCTGTCGAGGATATCGAGCGTGTTGCGGTTCGAGTTGATAGTGAACTGCCGTACAGACCTCATTGGCGTTGGCTGCGGCCGTCCCGGAGTGAACTCCTTGGTGATGATGCTGGTGCCTTTCGGCATCATTTTTGCCTCGATATCGGCCTGCACACCGAAGGCATCTTTCATCGAGCCCGACAGCAGTTTGAAGCGCTGTGCGTCCATTTCAGAGAACGCCAGCATCAATACAAAAAAGCACATCAACAGGGACATCAGGTCGGCAAATGTCATTACCCATGCCGGCGCACCTGCTGATTCTTCTTCCTGTGGAAACTCGTCGTCCATTACGCGGTCACCGCAGCCTCGCCTTCAATCTTGCGTTTCGAGCGTGGCAGGTAGTTTTGCAGCATGCCCTCGATCACACGCGGGTTCTGACCCTCGAGTATTGCCATCAGTGCATCGATGACCAGCGACTTGGCGCGGCGTTCTTCTTCGCTGCGCAACCCCAGCTTGTCGGCGATTGGTATTGCAATAACGTTGGCCAGGATCGCACCGTACAGCGTAGTCAGCAGCGCGACCGCCATGGCCGGACCGATCTGCTTGGGGTCGTCCATCACCGACAGCATCTGCACCAGGCCGATAAGCGTACCGATCATGCCCATGGCCGGCCCGACATCGCCGATAGCTTTGAAAATATTGCGTCCGGTGGTGTGGCGCTCCAGCGTCTGTGTCATGTCCTTGGCCATCACCGCGCGCACCATGTCCGGTTCGTGACCGTCGACAATCAGGTTGATGCCGGCCTTCATGAAGTCATCCGGCACTTCGGCGTTTTCCAGCGACAACAGTCCGCCCTGGCGCGAGGTCTGGGCCAGCTCGACGGCCTTGTCGATAAGTGCCACCGGGTCCGACGCCTTGTGCATGAATGCCTTGATGGCGATGACGCCGGCGCTGAGAAACTGCTTGAGGCTGAATTTCATCATCACCACGAGGATCGTTCCGACCAGAACGATCAGCAGTGACGGTATATTGACAAATACCAGCGCTGCGCCGCCGAGTGCGATGGTTACGATGATTATGCCGACCGCACCTACCAGGCCGATCAGCGTTGCAAGATCCACGTGTTGTTCCTCTTCCTGTCCGGGTCACTCGCAGCAGGGTCCGTCGGCACTGGACATAACCTGGCGCAAACGGTTTTCCGTCAGCCGAAATATCGGCGGGTAGGGGGGATCCTGAAGCTGCTCAGATCTCGGCGTGGACGTGAGTTCCGGCGTTTTCGTCGACTTCGCCGGTGTCGCCGTAGACGGCGTTGTTTGCTGCTTCGCCGTGCAGCAGGCCCAGCGCCTCGGTAACGCGGCGTTTTTGCAGCCGCACGATGACGCCGTTGCTGGTGTTTGCTTCGCGACAGGCTTCCAGTTGCCCGAGCAGCTGGTTCCAGCTATCGGTCAGCGCGCCGGCAGGATCGGCCTGTAGTAACAGGTGTTCCATACCGCTGCGGTCTGTAGTGACGCCGGCTGTTGCACACAGCTGACGACGTTCCCCGTCGAGTGCACTGAGGCCTTCGATGCAGTCATGCTTGCGGGCAGTCGCAGCATCCAGTGCTGCGGGATCGACTGCACGCAGCGCTTCGCGCTCACCTGCAAGAGCATCGCCGAGTTGTTTGGCAAGCGCCAGCTCGTGCCCGATGATGTCGCGCAGGGATTTATGCCACTGCTGGTTCATATCAGCTGCGGTTGAGGCCCATTTCCATGCGCAGCACTTCTGCCGCGACTTTTTCGGCGTTGACCGAGTAGGTGCCGTCCGCGATAGCCTGCTTGATCTGGTCGACACGGCCGCGATCGACGGTCGGCAGATCCTCCAGGATCTTCTCCAGCCGCACCATCAGGCGTGCCGACTCGGTCAGGCTGACCTGGTCGACGGGCGACGCCGGTGCCGGTTCGCTGGTCTTGCGGACATCGCCGGACCGCTGACCGCTCTCGATGCGCGGTGAGCCACCGGGTATCCCATTGATTTTCGGATTCACGATACTCCCTCTCCGGATAATCCTGATCAACTATGAGTATCGGCAGCCGGGGCATATTCTTTAATGATTATTGTCAGTTGACGAGAATTTCGACGCGCTCGGCGGACCGCACCACGCCTTCCAGCACCCGCCCGGAGGAGGCGTTTTCGACCCTGATCCGTTGTCGCAGTGCACCATCGGCCAGGGCCTTGCCGGCCATCTGGATCTGCACGCCGCCGCCGGTGTCGGCAAACAGCGTGATGCTCTGGCCACGGCGCACCGCGCGGGCAGATTGCAGCATGCCGGGGATCAACACGGCGCCCGGGGCGACCGGGCGGCGCAGCACCTGCCCGGTGGCAACATTCGCCTCGGTCAGGTACCCGTATGGCAGCCGGTCCAGGTCGAATTCGGCCAGCTCGAGGTCCGCTGCAGTCAGGCTGTGGCCACGCGGCAGTGCCCGTCGGGCCACGACTACCTGGCCTGTCATGCGGCTGCGCACCGGCACGAAGACGCGCCAGGCCACCTGCCCGAGGCAGCGCACGCCAACGGTCATGTTGGCGCCGGCGCGAGTGCCCTGCGGTAAAAACGGCTCCAGCCGCCCGGAACAATCACGCAGTCGCAGGCGCGCATCAAGCATGCCGGCAGAATACTCACGCGCGGCGTCAGCATTCAGCCGGCTCGCGTAGCGCTCTGCCGCGGCCTGTATCTCTTCCAGAGACTGCCACTGCGCCGCGGTGCTGAATCCGGGCAGCAATAGCAAAAGGAAAAACAGTCGTCGCATCGGTGTCCTTCTTTAAGGCACGGCCAACAGCCGTTGCAAAACACGATGCAACTGTCGTGCCAAGCCGAACACCGGGGTTTTTGCCGGTTTCCTGTCCGCAAACGCACCTCCGATTGCCGCCCGGGCGGAAAGGCCTTGCCGCTTTATGCCGCCGGTTCTGATAAACACGCTTGAAAACTGCCGTTTCGAAGCTGGCACGCTACTTGCACCGTGTCCGGCAGGGCCGTTGTGCCCGGTGACTATCTGGAGACTCAAGGATGGCTTTCAGTTTCGATACGGCATTAGGGATTCACCCGCAGGCAGTCATGGTGCGCAGCAGGCGCATGCAGGTAATTGCTTCGAACCTGGCCAATGCCGATACCCCGGGCTACCAGGCGCGCGACCTGGATTTTCGCGAGATGCTGCGTAGCGAGAGCAGCGGCGCTCGCATCATGCGTACTCATGCGCGTCACCTGGACAGTGCCGCAGCCGGCAACAGTGCCGGCGGCGAACTGAAATACCGTAACCCGCTGCAGCCGTCAGTCGATGGCAACACGGTTGAGCCGCAGTTCGAGCAGGCCGCGTTTGCCGACAACGCGATTCGTTACCAGGCCAGTCTGCGGTTTCTCGAAGGACGCATCCGCAGCCTGTCCGATGCAATAACCGGAGGATTACGCTGATGTCCATGTTCAGTATTTTTGAAATTGCCGGATCCGGCATAGCCGCACAATCGGTGCGACTCAACGTTACTGCCAGCAACCTGGCCAACGCCGACATGGTGGCCGGCAGCCCCGACGAGGTTTACCGCGCACGCCAGCCGGTATTTTCCACCTGGATGGACTCGCTCAGCCCCGACCCTTCGGCCGCAGGTGTACGCGTAAACGGCATTACCACCAGCGATGTCGCGCCACAGAAGACCTATCAGCCGGGTCATCCGAGTGCAGACCAGGACGGCTTTGTCTATGGCAGCAATGTCGACACCGTCGAAGAGATGGTCAACATGATGTCGGCGTCGCGTTCGTACCAGAACAACATCGAGATACTCAACACGACCAAGGAGCTGTTGCTGCGGACCATCAACATGGGCCGTTAGGCAGCACAGGAAATTTCACATGCCAATCAGTAACGACATTGATCTGAACGCGCTGGGCCTGACGCTTGGCGCAACGGGCAGCAAGCAACCGGCAAACAGCGTTGCGGAATCGGAAGACACCTTCCTCACGCTGATGATGACGCAGCTGCAGTACCAGGACCCGTTCCAGCCGCTGGAAAGTGGCGAGTTCCTGTCACAGCTGGCGCAGTTCGAAACCGCGGCCGGCGTCCAGGGCATACAGAACGGTCTGAACGCGCTGGCCGAGTCGATGTTTTCCAGCCAGGTGCTGGAATCGGCAGCACTGGTTGGCAAGACAGTGTTTGCCGAGCAGTCACAGGCCAGCCTCGAATCTGACGGCACGATTGAAGGGGCCGTTGATGTACCGCCCGGCGCTGGCGCCGTGGTGGTCGAAATCAAGGATGAGGCCGGCCAGATCGTGCGCCGCCTCGATCTCGGTTTGCCGCCGGCCGGACGTCAGCCGTTCGTGTGGGACGGTCTGAATGAAAACGGCGCGGCCGCTGCGGCGGGTAACTACGCCATCAGCGCGCGTATTGAATCCGGTGGCGAATCCTATACGGGCCGGGTGCTCGTTTCCGACCGGGTCCGCAGCGTCACGCTGGGTGGCGGCGGTCAGCCGCCCATTCTCAACCTGGCCGGTGGTGGCCAGATCAGTTTCTCCCAGGTTCTGGAAATCCGATAAGGCAGGAGTACAGATATGCCATTTCGTATCGCACTTAGCGGGCTCAATGCCGCTTCCGCAGATCTGAGTGTCACGGCGCACAACATAGCCAACGCGTCGACACTCGGTTTCAAGCAATTTCGTTCAGAGTTTTCCGATGTTCTGAGCGACGGCGTACAGCTGGCCGCTGAATCGCAGCTGTTCAGCCAGGGCGCCGTCGATTTCACCGGCAGTCCGCTCGACCTGTCGATTACCGGTGACGGTTTCTTCACGCTGAGCGACGGTGGTGGCCTTGTCTACTCGCGCGCCGGCGCCTTTGGTGTCGATTCCGACGGTTTCGTCGTCAACAGTGCGCAACAGCGGTTGCAGGTGTACCCGGATGCCGGGTCCGGCATTTTCGATGTCGGCGCACTGGAAGACCTGCGTCTTGTGACGTCGTCGAGCAAGCCGGTCGCGACTACCGAAACGGAGGTTGGCGTGAACCTGCCGACCGAGAGCGCCGTGCCGGGCGGTCCGTTCGATCCTGACGATCCGAGTACTTTCAATCACACGACATCGGTAACGATTTACGATTCGCTCGGTGCCGAGCACACCGCCACGCTGTATTTCAGCCGCAGTGCGGTGCCAAACTTCTGGGACACGCGCCTGTACGTCGACGACGTCGCGGTGGGTGGTGCAAATACCCTGGAGTTTTCCTCGACCGGCACGCTGATAAACCCGGCCGGCGGCATTGTCACTGCACCGCCATACGATCCTGGTAACGGCGCCGACCCGCTGACGATGGATTTCGATTACAGCCTGAGTACGCAGTATGGCGGTGAGTTTGTCGTCAACACGCTGACCCAGGATGGACTCAATGTCGGCCGGCTGACCGGTATAGATATTGATGGTTCCGGACGGGTGCTGGCGCGATTCACCAATGGGCGTTCGACCTCGCTGGGGCAGGTCGCATTGACCAATTTCTCCAACCCGCAGGGGCTGAAGTCGCTGGGCGACAACACCTGGAGCGAAACTTTTTCATCCGGTTCACCGCTGCGTGGTGAGGCGGGCAAAGGATCGCTCGGGCTGGTCCAGTCAGGTTCGCTTGAGCAGTCAAACGTCGACCTGACCGCACAGCTGGTGCAGATGATCACGGCGCAGCGCAACTTCCAGGCCAACGCGCAGATGATCTCTACCGCCGACACGATAACCCAGACCATCATCAACCTGCGGTAATAAAACACGATGGATAAAATGATCTATGTTGCAATGACCGGCGCGCGCCACATGATGCTGGCGCAGACGGTCAACGCGCATAACCTGGCCAACGCCAGCACCACCGGGTTTCGCGCCGACCTGATCGAGGTCGAGAGTTTCCCCGTGGAAGGTCCGGGCCACCGTAGTCGTATCAACGCGATAAAGACCACCGGTGGGGTGAATTTCGAAACCGGCCCGATGGAGCAGACCGGGCGCAAGCTTGATGTTGCTGTCCAGGGCCCCGGTTTTATCGCCGTGCAGGGTCCCGAAGGCGAAGAGGTTTACACCCGCGCCGGCGACCTGCGCCTGGGCAGCGGCGGCATCCTTACCAACGCCGCCGGCCAGGTCGTGCTGGGCGAGGGCGGACCGGTTGCTATCCCGCCACACCAGGAGCTGGAAATCGGCGCCGACGGCAGCATCTCGATAGTGCCGCTTGGGCAGACCGCCAATACGCTGGCGACGGTCGATCGTATCCGCCTGGTCAATCCGGAACGCGAGCTCCTGGTAAAGGGTAGTGACGGTCTGATCCGTACTCGTGACGAGTCAGTGCCGGAGGCTGATGCCAACGTAAAACTTGCTGCCGGCGTGCTCGAGGGCAGCAACGTCAACTCCATCGAAAGCCTCGTCTCGATGCTGGAATATTCCCGTGCCTACGAAATGCACGTGAAATTGATGGAAACCGCCGACAACAACGCCGCGGCTGCTGCGCGCTTGATGCAGCTGAGCTGATTTAGGAGTCAAGGAATGAACACAGCTTTATGGGCAGCAAAAACCGGTCTCGATGCACAGCAGACCAAGATTGCCGTCATCTCAAACAATCTGGCCAACGCCAGCACCACCGGCTTCAAGGCCGGTCGCGCGATGTTCGAAGACCTGGTTTACCAGAACGTGCGCCAGGTTGGCGGCCAGACGTCGCAGCAGACGCAGTTACCCTCCGGGCTGATGCTGGGTACCGGCGTACGTGTGGTCGCCACTGCAAAAACTTTTGTGCAGGGCGCCGTGTCGCAGACCGAAAATGCGCTGGACGTTGCAGTTACCGGTCGCGGCTTTTTCCAGGTGTTGCTGCCGGACGGGACGATCTCGTACACCCGCGACGGCGCCTTCCAGGTCAACGCCGACGGCGAACTGGTGACGTCCAGCGGCTACCAGGTACAGCCGGGTATCAGCATTCCCAGTGATGCCCAGTCGGTGACCATCGGCGATGATGGTGTGGTGTCGGCAGCCCTGGCTGGACAGCCTGATCCGATCCAGGTCGGCACAATCCAGCTTGCTGACTTCATCAACCCGGCCGGTCTGCAGTCACGCGGCCAGAACATGTTCCTGGAAACAGCCGCAAGTGGCGCGGCCCAGACCGGCACCCCGGGGCTGAACGGGCTTGGCTCGCTGCAGCAAAACGCGCTGGAAAGCTCCAATGTCAACGTTGTTGCCGAGCTGGTGAGCATGATCGAAACGCAGCGTGCCTACGAGTTGAACTCACGCGCCGTCGCGACCAGCGACGAAATGCTGCAGTACCTGACAAACAACGTCTAGGGGCATGGCGATGAATAACAAGCGACTCGCCTTTCTCGTAATGGCCACAATGCTGGCAAGCGGCTGTTCGCTGCTGCCCGAGCGCGGCACAAACAAGCAGGTATGGCATCCCGCCGAGCCTGTCGCAATGCCGGATGAGATCAGGACGCCGGGCGCGATCTTCAGCCTCAATACCCAGCGCGAGCTGTTTTCCGACGTGAAGGCACGGCGTATCGGCGACATCATCACTATACGGCTGGTGGAAAAAACGGCGGCGCGCAAGAGCTCCAGCACGTCCACCAGCAAGGATACGTCGATCAATAACCAGAACCCGAAACTGTTCGGCGTTGACCTGCGCAGTGGCGGCAACCCGATCCTGGCGCAGACCATCGACGGTAGCCAAAGCTTCGACGGTGATGGCGCCAGCAGCCAGAGCAATGAGCTGCAAGGCAGCATTACCGTCACCGTGGCGCAGCGGCTGCCGAACGGCAATCTCTACGTGCGCGGCGAAAAATGGCTGACGCTTAACCAGGGCGAGGAATTTGTCCGCATCTCCGGGATCGTGCGGCCATTCGATGTCGGTCCGGATAACGCCGTGCCATCGAGCAAGGTTGCCGACGCCCGCATCGTATACAGCGGCAAAGGGCCGCTGGCCGACGCCAATCGCCAGGGCTGGCTGGCACGTTTCTTCAGCCGTCCGCTGATGCCGTTCTGACGAGGACCTGTTATGCACCGCATTACTCTTGTTTTTCTTTTTCTTGCCGTACTGCTGCAGCCGGTACAGGCCGAGCGCATCAAGGACCTTGCCTCGATCGCCGGCGTTCGTAACAACCAGCTGGTCGGTTACGGCCTGGTCGTGGGCCTCGAAGGCACCGGTGACCAGACCAGCCAGGCGCCGTTTACGGTGCAGAGCATAAAGAACTTCCTGCAGCAGTTTGGCATTACCGTTCCGGAAAACGTCAACCCGCAGCTGAAAAATGTCGCGGCGGTATCGATCCATGCCGATCTGCCGCCGTTTTCCAAGCCCGGTCAGTCTATTGACGTGACGATATCGTCACTGGGCAATGCGCAAAGCCTGCGTGGTGGCAGCCTGCTGATGGCGCCGCTGCGTGGTGCGGACGGTGAAATCTACGCGATGGCGCAAGGCAGCGTTATCGTCAGTGGATTTGGTGCGTCCGGTAATGACGGTTCGCGAGTTACGGTCAACACCACCAGTGCCGGGCGCATACCCAATGGCGCAACCGTGGAGCGGTCGGTACCCTCCAACTTCGTGACGCTGCCGGCGGTGTTCCTGAACCTCAATACTCCCGATTTCACCACCGCGAACCGGCTGACCGAAGCGGTCAACGCGATGCTTGGTGCCGGTACGGCCCAGGCACTGGATCCGGTATCGATCAAGGTCGCCGCGCCGATCGACCCGTCACAGCGCATCAGCTTTGTCTCCGTACTGGAGAACATCGAACTCGAGCCCGGCGAGGCGCCGGCCCGGGTGATCGTCAATTCACGCACCGGTACCGTTGTTATTGGTTCACACGTCACCGTGAGGCCAGCCGCGGTCTCGCACGGCTCACTCACCGTCACCATTACCGAAACGCCACGTGCCAGCCAGCCAGGTGCCTTCAGCAGCGGCGACACGGTAGTCGTGAATCGCTCTGACATTGAGATCATCGAGGATGCCCAGCGCATGTTCCTGTTCGAGCCGGGCGTGACGCTCAACGAGATCGTCACGGCGGTAAACCAGGTAGGTGCCGCACCGGGTGACCTGGTCGCAATACTCGAGGCGCTGAAACAGGCCGGCTCATTACGCGCGGAGCTGATTGTCATCTGATGAGTGCGTACAGCGGCATCGACACGGACCTCAACGGGCTGGCGCGTCTGCGCACGCAGGCGCAGCAGCGCCCGCAGGCCGCGCTGGAAGAGGTAGCCGGGCAGTTCGAAGCACTGTTCACCCGCATGATGCTAAAGACCATGCGCGAATCCAGCATGAACAGCGACCTGATGAGCAGCAGCCAGTCGTCGCAGTACCTGGAGATGTTTGACGGCCAGATTGCGCAGGAAATGTCACGTGGTCGCGGCCTGGGACTGAAGGAGCTGCTGATTCGGCAGCTCGGCCAGCTCGACGGTGCCGCACCTCTGGAGCGCCCGGTCCAGGCCCAACGCCTGGAACCTGGCAGCAAAGAAGATTTCATCGCCGGACTGCGGCCTTTCGCGCGGCAGGTAGAGCAGGAGCTGGGGATTTCACATCGCGCGGTACTGGCGCAGGCGGCGCTGGAAAGCGGCTGGGGCCGGCACACCATGCGCAAGCCGGACGGCAGTGACAGCTTTAACTTTTTCGGCATCAAGGCAGATGCATCGTGGAATGGTGAGCGGGTGGCAAAACGCACGCTGGAGTTTCGTGACGGTATCGGTACCCGGGAAACGGCGAATTTCCGTTCCTACGACTCTATGGGCGAAGCGGTAAAAGATTATGCAGAATTTATTCGCAGCAACCCGCGCTACGAACAGGCCATAGAACGGGGTGCCGATCCGCATGCTTACGCGCAGGAACTGCAGCGCGCCGGCTATGCCACCGATCCGAAGTACGCGCAGAAAATTGTGGCGATTCTCGACAGTGATGTACTGCGGGATGAAGGCCAGGCAGGAGTATTGTAATGACTGATTTTCTCACCAGCGGCGTGTCCGGGCTGATCGCTTTCCAGCGCGCGCTCGCCACGACCAGCCACAACATCGCCAATGCCAATACGGTCGGCTTCAGCCGCCAGCAGGCACTGCTGGCAGCGCGTCCGGCGCGTGGCACGGCAATGTCCGGGCTCGGTACTGAAGTGACCAGCGTGCGGCGGATCTATGACCAGTACCTGGTAGGGCAGGTGCAGAGCAACACATCGTCTTTCAATCGTCTTGATGCGTTTCACCGCCTGGCGACCCAGGTCGACGACATGCTCGCCGGCGGCGGGACGAGCGTAGGCACGATGCTGCAGGACTTTTTTAACGCGCTCGATACGGTTGCCGACGACCCGGCGGCGTTGATCACTCGCGAGGCAATGCTGGGCCAGGCCCGTGCGCTGACACAGCGTTTTGACCAGGCTGAGTCCCGGCTCAATGCGCTCGACCGCGACGTCAACAGCCGCATTACTAACTCGGTGTCCGAAATCAACGCGCTGGCGCAATCGCTGGCGGACCTCAACAGCCAGATCGTCGCCAGCAGCTTCGGTGGCCAGGCCAGCAATGACCTGCTCGACCAGCGCGACAACCTGTTGACCGAACTGAACAGTCATGTCTCCGTCACCACGGTTACGCAGGATGACGGTGCGACAAACGTGTTTATCGGTAACGGACTGGTGCTGGTGCGCGGCGGTACTTCCGAGGCCCTGGCGACCACGCAGAACGAATTCGAACCGTCACGGCTGGGGATAAAGTTTGCCGACGGCGCGGAGATAACCAGTCGTCTGAGCGGTGGCGAGATCGGTGGCGCGCTGGACTTTCGCCGCGAAGTTCTTGATCCGGCGCGTAATGCCCTCGGTCGTCTGGCCAACGGCATTGCCGCGACCTTGAACCAGCAGCATCGCGCCGGCATTGACCTGACCGGCAGTCGCGGCGGCGATTTGTTCGCCACAGGCGCACCGGTGTCGCAGGCTTCTTCGTTCAACGCCGGCAGCGCGCCGGTGACGACGACCATCGACGATATCGCAACGCTGACAACGGACGATTATGTATTGCGCTACGACGGCGCATCCTGGTCACTGGAGAACAGCGACACCGGCGTGGCCGTGCCGATGACCGGCACTGGCACCGCGGCTGATCCGTTTCGCGCCAACGGACTGACAATCGAAGTCGGGCCCGGCGCCGCCGCTGGCGACCGTTACCTGATCCGGCCAAACAGCAATGCGGCGGCCGGCATGGAATTGCTTGTCAGTGACCCGGCAAAGATTGCCGCGGCCGCCGCCATTATCGGATCTACCTCGACCAGTAACGCCGGCGATGCACAGGTCAGTGCAGGTGTGGTGGTCGACGCCGAACATCCCGACCTGCTCAATTCGGTGAACATCGTTTTCATTGACGCAAACAATTACCAGGTCGACGGCACCGGCCCGGTGCCCTACGCGAGTGGCGACCCGATCATCTATAACGGCTGGCAGGTGGAGATAAGCGGCAGCCCGCAGGCTGGCGATACCTTCACCGTGAGTGCAAATACGGCCGGAAGTGCCGATAACCGTAATGCGCTGTTGCTCAGCGGGCTGCAGAGTGCCGGTGCACTCGACAATGGTTCGTCGAGCCTCAGCGACAGTTTCGGCACGCTGGTCGCCAGCGTTGGCACCGTGACGCAGTTTGCTGCGATAAACCGTGATGCGCAGCAGGTGTTGCTGGCTGATTCGGAGCAGGCTCGTCTGGCCGTATCCGGGGTAAACCTGGATGAAGAGGCGGCCAACCTGCTGCGATTCGAGCAGGCCTACCAGGCTGCGGCGCAGGTGATCAGCGTGGCCGATGAATTATTCCAGACACTGATCGGGGCGGTGAGACGATGAGCGGACGCATTTCAACCCAGGCGCTGTACCTGCAGTCGCTGGCATCGATGCTGAACCAGCAGGCAGCGCTGGCGCGCACGCAGCAGCAGGTCGGCACCGGGCGGCGCTTTGCTACAGCGGCCGATGACCCCGTGGCAGCATCACGCGAACTCGACCTCAACCGCTCGCTCGGCCGGCTGGCCCAGCTGAAGCAGAACATCAGCGTTGCCAACCACCGTCTCGGCCTGGAGGACAACGCACTGGCCGAAGTCACTGACACACTGCAGCGGGTGCGTGAGCTGGCAGTGCTGGCCAACTCCGATACTAACGAAGGGTCGCGTGACGTAATCGTCGAAGAACTCAACCAGCTGCTGGGTCACCTGGTGCAGACTGCCAATGCCAGTGACGGCGAGGGTGGCTACCTGTTTTCCGGTTTTTCCGCGGACGGCCAGCCATTCGTTCGCGACAACACCGTAGTGCAGTATCGCGGCGACCAGGGCCAGCGTTTCCTGCAGATTGGTCCCGAGCGTCGCGTTGCCGACAGTGATTCCGGTGCCGCGGTGTTCCAGTTTGTGCGCAACGGCAACGGCAGCTTTACAACGGCGGCAGCGTCCGAGAACAGCGGCAGCGCAATCATCGATAACGGCGCCGTGCGAAATGCCGGTGCGTGGGTCCCGGGCAGGTACGAAATCTCCTTCGGCACGGCGAATGACTACGAAGTAAAAGACGATTTCGGTGCGGTAGTGGCCAGCGGTACCTACGAGGACGGCGGTGTGATCAGCTTTAACGGCATCGATGTCTCGCTCAGCGGGCCGGCTGCGTCGGGCGATCTTTTCGTGATCGAGCCGGCGCAGTACCAGGATATTTTTGCCATGGTGCAGGGCTTTATTGATACCGCGACCGGCCAGTCGGCCGACAGCGGGGCGCGCGCCATATTTCACTCTGAAATGAATACCGTGCTCGGTAACCTCGACCAGGCACTGGAGCATATCGCCCGCGTACGCACCCGCGTCGGTACCCGGCTGAGCGCGCTTGACGACCAGCAGCAGATGAATCTCGACAGCAAACTTTCGCTGGAAACCACCTTGTCTGATGTACGCGATATCGACCTGATCGAAGCGGCCAGCCGTCTCGATCTGGAGCGCGTTGCGCTGCAGGCCGCGCAGCAGGCTTTCCTGCGGGTACAGAACCTGTCGCTGTTCCGTCTGCTCGGCTGACCTGTCGCTGCCCGATACCCGACTGGAGGGGTCGCTATATAACAGAATACGGATATTGCTCAAGGAATTTCATCCTGGGTCGATACAGCGGCTGGAGGGAGACACGTCACACGGCGTGAATCCAGGACAGCAGGCCATTGGCCCGCTTGTGGAGTATCAACCAGGAGGGGAGCAACAATGGCTCTGACCATCAACACCAATGTGATGTCACTGAATGCCCAGCGAAATCTGTCGACTTCCGACAGCACTCTCGCACAGGCACTACAGCGGCTGTCGACCGGGCTGCGTATCAACAGCGCCAAGGACGATGCCGCTGGTCTCGCGATTTCCGACCGGTTCACCACGCAGATTCGTGGCCTGAACCAGGCAGTGCGAAATGCCAACGACGGTATTTCACTTGCCCAGACAGCGGAAAGCGCACTCAGCGAGGTTAGCAATAACCTGCAGCGGATTCGTGAACTTGCCGTACAGTCGGCCAACGCCACGAACTCTGATTCCGATCGCGCAGCACTCGATGCCGAGGTGCAGCAGCGCCTCGCAGAGATTGACCGCATCGCGTCGCAGACTACGTTCAACAACCGCAAGGTTCTGGACGGCAGCTTCGGCGATGCGGTGTTCCAGGTTGGCGCCAACGTCGCCGAGACCATCCAGGTCAGCCTGAACTCGGGCGTGCGTATTAACCAGATGGGCCAGATCGCGTCGCTGGAAGGCAACGCGGTAACCAGCTCGGATCTTACTGACGGTGGGTTCACTATCCAGATCGGCAGTAACGAAGCTGTTGTTATTGGTTCCAGCGTTGACGGCGCCGAGGCGGTTGGCCAGGCGGCAGACAGTGCGTATGCGAAAAAATTCGCTATCGACGCTGCCGGCGTTACCGGCCTGACCGTACAGGCCAACTCCAGCGTCACTTCGACATTTGCCGATGTGACGGATGCTGTCAGTGGTACCTATTCGTTGTCGATCAATGGCGTGTCTGTCTACGACGGGTTTGATCTCAGCGATCCAGGCAATGATCCGCTGAACAAGGCGACGGTTGTAACCGCAGTCAACCAGAAAGCGGCTGACACCGGCGTGCGCGCATCAATCGATGGCAGTGGTGATGTCGTGTTAACGTCGGCCGAAGGCCGCAATATCCAGGTCGATGAGACGGCGGGAGCAGCCCAGGGTTTTACCGGCACTATTGGTGGTACGGCCTTCACGACTGCCGGCGCACAGACCGGGACCGAGCGTGGCACGCTGACGCTCAGCGCTTCTGAGAACATCGCCCTGAGTGGCGCCGACGCTGCCTTCATCGGCTTCGCCGATGGCCAGACCGTTACCGTCGATACCACGACGCTTGCCACCGTTGATATCACCAGTGTTGCGGACGCGAACAACGTGATTCAACGGGTCGACGCGGCGCTGACCTCGGTCAGCAGCTTCCGCAGCACGCTTGGTGCGATCCAGA
>JABDJB010000050.1 GCA_013003425.1 Gammaproteobacteria bacterium
CGACCAGGCTTCGTGGGAGCGGCATCCTGCCGCGATTACCTGCGACCATGCTTTGTGGGAGCGGCATCCTGCCGCGATTACCTGCGACCATGCTTTGTGGGAGCGGCATCCTGCCGCGATTACCTGCGACCATGCTTTGTGGGAGCGGCATCCTGCCGCGATTCTTTTACCAAGATCGCGCGGGATTGATTGCGGGTGACTCCGAACGGGCGTGGCGTATTGCGGTGAACCTTGCAACCGAGGCGCGGTGCGGTAGATTGGCCGTCTCACCCGGGGGAGCAAGATGTACAGCAAAAAACTGATTGCGGCGGCCATGACGGCCTGCCTGGTGGCCACAGCATTTGCGGCCGACGAGGAGCCGGCGAAGCCCGGCTTCAACGAAGCTACCTTCAAGGGCATGGCCTGGCGCGGCATCGGCCCGGCGCTGATGGCCGGACGAATCTCCGATATTGCCATCGACCCGACCGACCGCTCGACATGGTATGTCGGCGTCGGCAGCGGTGGCGTATGGAAAACGGTCAACGCCGGCACCACGTGGATGCCGGTGTTCGATAATGAAGGTTCGTACTCGATCGGCTGTATCACCATCGACCCGAACAACCCGAACACCATCTGGGTCGGCAGCGGCGAAAACGTCAGCGGCCGCCACGTTGGTTACGGCGACGGCGTCTATCGCAGCCTCGATGGTGGCAGCACCTGGAAAAACATGGGGCTTGAGAACTCCGACCACATCGGCATGATCCGCATCGATCCGCGTGATTCTGACGTTATATATGTCGCTGCCCAGGGTCCTCTTTGGTCGCCGGGTGGCGACCGCGGCCTGTATCGATCGACCGATGGCGGTGAAAACTGGGAACAGATCCTGGGCGGCGGCGAGTACACCGGTGCCGGCGAGGTGCATTTTGATCCGCGCGACCCCGACGTTATTTATGCAACTACCTGGCAACGCCACCGCACCGTCGCGGCACTGATGAACGGCGGACCGGAAACCGGCATCCACAAATCCACCGACGGCGGTGACAGCTGGACCGAAGTAACAGCCGGTCTGCCGGAAGAAGACATGGGCAAGATCGGCCTGGCCATTTCGCCGCAGCGACCTGACGTAATCTATGCCGGGATTGAAACGACGCGTCGCAAGGGCGGTTTTTATCGCTCGACCGACGGCGGCATGAACTGGGAAAAACGCAGCGACTTTGTCGCCAGCGGCACCGGGCCGCATTACTACCAGGAAATTTTTGCCAGCCCGCACCAGTTTGACCGCATTTATCACATGGACGTATACCTGCACATTTCAGAAGACGGCGGCAAGAACTTCATCAAGACCCGGCGCGATGCCAAGCATGTCGACCATCACGCCATGGCCTTCGACCCGGACGACCCGGATTACCTGCTGGTGGGCAATGACGGCGGCGTTTACGAAAGCTTCGATCTCGGCAAGACCTGGAAGTTTGTTGCCAACATGCCGATCACACAATTCTACAAGGTGTCGGTCGACTACGATGAGCCGTTCTACAACGTCTACGGCGGCACCCAGGACAACAGCTCACAGGGCGGGCCCTCGCGCACCCGTCATGTTTCCGGTATTCGCAACGACGAATGGAAGATAATTCTCGGCGGCGACGGTCACCAGCCGTTTGCTGACTACAGCAACCCGGATATCGTCTACGCACAGTGGCAGCAGGGTAACCTGACCCGGTACGATCGCCGTACCGGCGAGTCGGTCTATATCCAGCCGCAGGCCGAGGCCGGCGCACCCCCGGAGCGGTTCAACTGGGACGCGCCAATCCTGATCAGCGCACACGACCCGGCGCGCCTGTACTTTGCCAGCCAGCGGTTATGGCGCAGCGACGACCGCGGCGACTCGTGGACAGCCATTAGCACGGACCTGACGCGCAACCAGAACCGCCTCGATCTGCCGGTCATGGGGCGCAAACAAAGCTTTGACGCGCCATGGGATGTGTACGCGATGTCGAAGTACAACACCATCGCCAATATTGCCGAGTCGCCGCTGGACGAAAACCTGCTGTATGCCGGTACCGACGATGGCCTGATTCATGTCAGCACGGACGGTGGCAAAAACTGGCGTCGCGGCGGCCGGCTGCCCGGCGTCGCGGATTACTTTTATGTCAACGACATAAAGGCTGACCTCCACGACGCCGACACCGCCTATATCGCGGTTGACCAGCACAAGAATGGCGACTACACCCCGTATATCTATAAGAGTACCGACCGTGGCCGCAGCTGGCGCAGGATAACCAGCGGCATACCCGACCGGCACCTGGTGTGGCGTGTCGTACAGGATCACGTCAACCCCGACCTGCTTTTTGCCGGCACGGAGTTTGGCGTGTTCTTTACCGTCAGCGGCGGAAAAAACTGGGTGAAACTGTCTGGCGGTGCGCCAAACATTCCGTTTCGTGACCTGGTAATCCAGCGTCGTGAAAACGACCTGGTCGGCGCCACGTTCGGCCGCAGTTTTTACGTGCTTGACGATTACTCACCGCTGCGGACGGTTTCGGAATCACAGCTGACAAGCGGCGTGCATCTGTTTCCGGTGCGCAAAGCACGCTGGTATGTGGAAGAACGCCCGCTCGGCTGCATGATGCCCGAATGCCGCGGCTCACTGGGCAACAGCTACTATGTGGCACCGAACCCGCCCTTCGGTGCGGTTTTCACCTACTACCTGGCCGAACCGCTGCGTTCTTTGAAGGAGCAACGACAGGAAAAGGAAAAACCGCTGAAGAAGAATGAGAAAGACATCGGCTTTCCCGGCTGGGAAGCGGTGACAGCAGAGGCTCGTGAAGACGATCCCGCCATGGTATTCACAATAAAAAACAGCGCCGGTGAAGTTGTCAGGCATGTGGAAGGCCCGGTCGACGCCGGCTTTCATCGCGTAGCATGGGACCTGCGTTACCCCACACCGGACCCCTGGAAGGAAAAAGTTGACCCGGAACCGTGGTCACCGCCAGCCGGCACCTTATCGGCGCCCGGCCGATACACCGTGACGATGGCGCAGCGTGTTGACGGCCGTACGGAGGTCATCGGTACGCCGCAAAGTTTTGATGTCGTTTCTATACGTGGCGAGCCAACTCTGGCAGGGGCGTCGCAACCCGAACGCGTGGCCTACCTGCGCAAGGTCGATACCCTGCAGCGCGATGTGACGGCTGCGATCGCGACGATCGATGAATTCGTGAAGCAAACCGGTGCGATCAAGCAGTCGTTAACACGGTCCGTCGCCGACGCCGCGCTGTACAGCGAAACACAGCAGCTGGAAAAACGCGCCAAGGCATTGCGCGATAAACTCAGCACCAACCAGCAGCGCGCTATGCTGGGCGATGCCGGCAGCGTGTCGATCATGTCGCGTATCTACGATGCCGGCTGGGGCGATCGCACCTCCGCACATGGCCCGACCAGCACAAACCGGCGCAGCCTGCAGATTGCGCAGGAGCAATTTAATGAGGCCCGGACATCGCTCGACCGGCTGCTGGACACGGACATGCCACGGCTGCGGCAGCGGCTGGATGATGCCGGCGTGCCCTGGACGCCGGGCCGTTAACAAGGCACCCGGCCCCGATGCAATGATCGGGGCCGGGTCGCCACGCTATTTCAGCGTAATTTCACGCATCTGGTATTCGCCGGTGATCTTGCGCATCGCCGGGTAGTTTTTCTGGGCAAAATCCGTCGCCGCGTCGGCATTCTTTTTGCCCCACTCTTTCATGAAGGCGTCATACCGGGCTTTGCTCGGTTCCAGGTCTGCCCCGCTGGCAAACTTGATCACCAGCAGCAGGTTGAAGTCGCCGCTGTTTGGCAGGTCGCTGCGATAGATGCTGTAGTCTTCGATCTGGCCGAGTTTCTTGGCAATCTCGTTGCCTTTAACCCAGGTATTCCGGATGCCTTCGAGATAGGCATCGCCCATGTTGGAATCGACCCGGATCGTGGTCACGTTCCACACCGCATCGCTCATCTCGTAATCTTTATAGGGCTCGAGATCAGCGACGGCAGCCGCAATCGGTAGCACCGCCAGGGCGGCAATAATGAGGCGTTTCATCTGGTTCCCCTTAATTTGGACACCTTCCAAAGGTAGTCGAGTTCCGGGGCTTGTCCAGTCAGTTGTTATCGAGCATGCGCTGCACCAGCGCGAAACCCGGCCGCCGCCTGTTGACCAGGTACCAGCCGGTGCCGCAGATGATGAAGGTGCCGGCGCCAACCGCGTTCCAGAAGAAACTCCCCGGAACGTAATCGAGCACCCGCGGAATAAAAGCCGGTAAGCGCGTCAGGAACTCGGCCGCGGCCGCAGCACACAGGCCAACATAGGACCAGTTCATGCCCATGTAGTGCCACACAATCCAGGTACGCTGCGGCCGGCGCAAAAGCGCCGGGACAAAACCCGATGCCAGCGTTACCAGGCTGACCAGCGCGGCCCAGTGGAACACGCCAAACCCGTCGAACAGGTCATAGATCATCAGCGCCGTTGCATTCAGCAGCAGCATGCTGACCACGTAGCCGTAGCCCAGCAGCCGGTGAGTGCGCGTTCCCTTGCGGCGGAAAAACACCAGCGGACCAAACAGCAAGGCGCTTCCGGCCGTTACCGTATGAATGATTCCCAGCCAGTCCATGACAACACTATACTGTCGCGCATGTCATCGGAGCACCCTCACGCCGACAAAACGGAGCGGCCGCCTGGCGCCGACCTGCGCCCGCTGCGGCAGCTGGCACACTACGTGGCGCCCTACCGTGCCACGCTGGCCGCCGCAATTATTGCCCTGCTGCTGGCAGCGGCGGCAACGCTGAGCCTGCCAGTCGCAGTGCGCCTGATGATCGATCACGGTTTTGATGACGCGGGCGCGGTCGACCGTTATTTCCTGGTTCTCCTGGCGTTGAGCCTTTTTATGGCCGCAACGGCAGCGATCCGTCATTACCTGGTGTCATGGCTGGGCCAGCGCGTGGTCACCGATATTCGCAGTGACGTCTACAGCCAGGTGCTGCATCTCGACCCGGTTTTTTTCGAGACCACCCGGACCGGCGAAGTGCTTTCCCGGCTTACTACCGATACTACGCTGATCGACACCGTGATCGGTTCGACCGTATCGATTGCGCTGCGCAGTGCGGTGATGCTGGCCGGCGCGCTGATCATGCTGGTTGTTACCGCGCCAAAACTCGCGATGATTATCCTGCTGCTGCTTCCGTTTGTTGTGCTGCCCATCGTCGGCTACGCGCGACGGGTGCGGGGGCTCTCGCGCACCAGTCAGGATCGTATCGCCGATGCCAGCGCGCGTGCCGGCGAAACCCTCAATGCCATGCAAACCGTGCAGGCCTTCACCCAGGAAGAATCCGAAGCGAAAAGATTCACCGCCAGCGTCGAGTCAGCGTTCCAGGCGGCAATGGGTCATGCGCGGGCGCGGGCGGTGCTAAGCGCCATGTCCATCATGCTGGTTTTCGCCGGCATTGTTTCGGTTCTGTGGCTGGGCGCGCGCAACGTGATTGACGGCTCGATGACGGCCGGCGAGCTCGGGCAGTTTGTGCTCTATGCCGCCACCATGGCCAGTTCCACGGCCATGCTGAGCGACGTGTGGGGCGACATGCAGCGGGCCGCCGGAGCTACCGAACGTCTGGTCGAATTGCTGAATGCTACGCCTGAAATTGCCGCACCAGCGAACACACTGGATTTGCCGCAACCACCGCGCGGCGTCGTGGCGCTCAACCACGTATCGTTTTCCTATCCGTCACGGCCGGACGAGCTCGCGCTGAACGATTTTACCCTGCGCATAACCACGGGCGAGACGGTTGCGCTGGTGGGGCCATCGGGAGCCGGCAAGAGCACCGTGTTCCAACTGCTGCTGCGGTTTTACGATCCGCAGCGGGGTCATATTGCCGTCGACGGCGTCGATATCAGCAAAGTCGATCCAGTCGCGCTGCGCCGTCGCCTCGGTATCGTGCCGCAGGACACCATAATTTTTGCCGCCAGCGCCATGGACAACATCCGCTACGGACGCCCTGAAGCATCGGATGAAGAAGTACGCGCTGCGGCACGTAATGCGTTGTGTGACGAGTTTCTCGTGAAGCTGCCCGAAGGGTTCGACACTTATTTGGGCGAACGCGGCGTGCGACTGTCGGGTGGCCAGCGCCAGCGTATTGCCATCGCCCGCGCGATACTCAAAGACCCGCCGATACTGCTTCTGGATGAGGCAACCAGTTCGCTCGATGCGGCCAGCGAGCGCGTCGTGCAGGAAGCACTGGGTCGCCTGGTGCGTGATCGCACCACGCTGGTCATCGCGCACCGTTTTTCAACGGTGCTGCGGGCCGACCGTATCGTGGTTATGGACGAGGGACGCATCGTCGACGAAGGCAGCCACGAGCAGTTGCAGCGGCGCGACGGGCTTTACGCGCGGCTGGCGGCACTGCAGTTCTCTGATGATGCGGCCTGAGCCATGAGTGACAAGCTACGCGAATCAGAAAACGCCACGCTGCAGAACATGCTGCTGGGTGACTACGTGCCCGACCTGATCCGCGAAGCGCGTGAACGCCAGGATGCGATCATGATCGAGCGCTTTCAGGGAAAGTCGCTGCGTATTGCCGATATCGGCTGCGGCGACGGCTACCACGGGTCGATATTTGCCCCGCAGTGCGAGCTTTACCATGGCTTTGAAATCGCGCCGCAGCTGGCGCAGATGACGCGCGATCGCTGGGCCTTGGAACATCTGGGAAACACGCAGGTGTTTGAGGGTGACGTGGCGCAGGCGCAGCTGCAAGACGCATTTTATGACCTGGCCGTTTGCCTGTATTTCACACCGGGAAATTTTCGCGACGTCGGCGAAGACCTGGAGCTTTACACCGATGAATACCTCGACCACAACCCCGTATTCACCCGCATCATGTCGCGCTTCTACCAGGCTGTAAAACCGGGCGGGCTGATGTTCCTGACGGTTTATCGCGACGTGCCGGAGGCAGAAGCTGCCCAGTACGATTTTTACACCACTACCGGCCACCAACCGGTGTCACCGCCGGGCGCACGCTACGTTGCCACCGCCGACATGTTCTGGTCAGCGCGCTGGACCCGCCGCAGCATGCTGTCAAACCTGGCTGACTGCGGCATCGACCCCGCAACCGTGACCTTTCACGAACTCAACCCGATTGCCTGGCTGGTCGAGATCGCGAAACCGACCTGAGATTCACGGCCGGTAAGGAATATCCACAGCAATCTTCATCGGCTGCCCGGCCGACAAAACCGCACCCGCCGGCAGGTCGTTTGCCAGTCGTGTCTCGTCCAGCGTCCAGGCGTTGCCGGTGCGGCTGCTGAGCGCTTCCAGCGTCTCACCGCGCCGGGCCGTGACCACATCGAGACGGCGTTCGGTCATGCCGGTTTTTTCCTGCGCCGTCATGCCGCGAAAACTGTCGGCGGTTGCTGCAAACGTCGCCGCGTAGTTATTGAAACGTTCGACCGGCGTCATGCCGGTCAGGCGAAACATACCGGCCGGGTGCGCGATCCAGGTCAGGTGCAGGCCGAGGTTGCCCTGCTCGGTTTGCGCCTCGGCAATCGCCTGGTACGCCGAATAGTTGCCGATGCGTCCGGCGCTGGTGCGCGTGTAGGTAAGGTTGTTTTCCCCGGCATACTCGCGCGCCGCGGCCTGCGGATCGCTGCCGGCGCCCTGCAGCTGCAGCTGCAGCATGGCGTCGCCCTCTTTTGGCCCCGCCAGTACGGCCGACGGCTGGTTCTGTGTCTGCCAGCCGGACGGAAACACCAGAGCGAAATCCAGCTGCGGGTGCAGGAAAAGCGACTCGCGGAATACGCCGGCTGCGGGATCATCACCGACCAGCAATCCGTCCATGTAGTTGTAAAACGCCAGCCTGCTGTCGGCAATTGGCGCACGGGAAGTAATCGTCAGTTCGCGCGCGCGCGCGGCCGATGTTTCGACCCGTTCGGTGGTCGGCGGATGCGAATCGAGCCACGTTGGCTGGCGCGCCGACCCGGTTACCAGCACGGTGTAACCACCAAGCTGCTGCATGAATTCCGCCATACCGATCGGGTTCCAGCCCGTCTGCGCCGCCATCTTCTGGCCGATTTCATCTGACTGGCGCTCCTGGTCGCGGCTGTACGACGCAATGAGACCGGCGCCAAGCGCCTGGCCCAGCTGTGATGCCGTTTGCGCGGCCTGCGCACCGCCTTTCGAGCCGGCCAGCACGGTGCCGAGCACCGTAAGCAGCCCTACACCGGTCGCACGCGTCTGGCGCTGGGCCGAGTGCCGCGCGGCAACATGGCCGATCTCGTGACCGATAACGTTGGCCAGTTCATCCTCGGAGTTGGCAATGGCCAGAAGTCCGCGCGACACATAGATATAACCGCCGGGTAGCGCGAAGGCATTCGGCTCGGCCATGTTCGCCACCTGGAAGGTGTACTCGACGTCCTGTCGCGGCGACACTGCAGCCAGACGGTTGCCAATAGCCTGCACGTAGTTGACCAGCTGCGGCGCATCGACCAGGCCGATGGTCTGCTCGACCTGCTCGGCAGCCTGGGCGCCGATCGCCCGCTCCTGCTCGGCCGTCATCAGCAGGATTTCCCGCTTGCCCGTAACCGGGTTGGTCGAGCAAGCCACCAGGGTCGCAACGACCAGCAGTAAAGACAAGATTCGAGACTTTGCGTGAAGGTTCATGGGGCGCATCCGGTACCGTCCAAAAGGGGACCGATTTTACTAAATTGCTTGACTATTGCTGCCCTGTGGAGGATTGTTACCGACGGGCGTGTGGTATCGGTGCGACGGACGGTGTGTCCCGTCAGGTCCACCCGGTCAGCGCCTGCAACCACGTGGGAAATTAAGGGGATTCGCTATGAAAGCCATTTTCAGGAAGGGCCTGGCGTTCGCCGTCGGCGCCGTTCTGACTGTTCCTGTTGCTTTTACGCAACAAGCAGCCGCAGCTGAGGCGGGTGACGTCGAGGAAGTCATCACGACCGGTACCCGGTCGCGTGCACGCTCGGTGACCCAGTCGCCAGCCCCGGTCGATGTTCTGTCCGGCGAGGACTTCGCCAACCAGGCAGAAACCGACCTGAGCAACCTGGTACGAAACATCGTGCCGTCTTACAACGTCAACTCTCAGCCGATCAGCGACGCCGCGACAATTGTTCGTCCGGCCAACCTGCGCGGCCTGGCGCCGGATCACACGCTGGTGCTGGTCAACGGCAAACGCCGTCATCGCGCTGCGGTCATTTACTGGCTGGGCAACGGAATTTCGGACGGCGCTCAGGGACCGGATATTTCCGCTATCCCGTCGATCGCTCTTAAGCAGGTCGAAGTGCTGCGTGACGGCGCAGCATCACAGTACGGTTCTGACGCCATTGCCGGCGTGATGAACTTCATCCTGAAGGATTCGGCCGAAGGCGCTTCCGTCGAAGCCAGGATCGGCAGCACCTCCGAGGGCGACGGCGACACATATGCTATCGCCGGAAATATTGGCCTGCCGTTCACCGACGCCGGATTCGCCAACCTCAGTTTCGAGTATGGTGAAGCTGATGCGACCGACCGCAGCATTCAGCGCGACGATGCCGCCGCTCTGATCGCCGCGGGCAACACAGCGGTCAAGAACCCGGCGCAGATCTGGGGTACACCGCAAATCGACGACGACCTCAAGCTGTTTGCCAACGTCGGCCTGGATCTAGGTAACAACACCGAAGCCTATGCTCACGCCAACCTGGCCAACAAGCACGTCGACGGTGGCTTCTACTTCCGTAATCCCGACACCCGCGGTGCGGTATTTGCAACCACCCTCAGCAACCCGAACTATGTTGACGGCGAAGCGTTGCCAGGTTTTGAAGACGAACCGGCCAGTGTAGGCGTACGGCTGGTTGGCGACGTTTCTGACAGCGGCAGCGGCTGCCCTGCCGAGTTCCGTCCCGAAGTCACCAGCGTACAGGGCGATCCATTCACGTTTACCGGCTCACTGCCGCAAAACAGCGATGCCATGGACCCGAACCGGGACCAGCTAAGCGCGATCTTGGCTAATTCCGATTGCTTTGCATTCAACGGCATCTTCCCCGGCGGCTTCACCCCGCGTTTCGGTGGTGATGCCAGCGACACGTCGCTGACCGCAGGTGTACGCGGCGAGACCGAAAAAGGCATGCGCTGGGACTTCAGTGCCACTACGGCCCGCAACCACGTCGATTTTTTCATTTACAACACGGTCAACGCGTCGCTGGGTCCCGCTACCCCGACCTTCTTTGACCCGGGCGCCTACACCCAGTGGGAGCAGGCAGTGAATGCAGACTTCAGCTACAACCCCACCCCGGAAACCAACCTGGCGTTCGGCGCCGAGTACCGCAAGGAAGAGTTTGAAATTACCGTGGGGCAGGAAGAATCCTTCACCATCGGCCCGCTTGCCGACCAGGGCTTCAGTGCCGCATCCAATGGCTTCCCCGGTTTCAGTAACATTGCCGGCGGCAGCTTCGCGCGTGAAAACATTGCGCTTTATGTTGATGGCGAGTGGGAAGTTACACCCGAACTGCTGGTCGGCGCCGCGCTGCGCTGGGAAGACTTTGAAGACTTCGGCACCACAACCAACGGCAAGATTGCCGCTAACTGGCGCGCTGACAACGGCTTTGGCGTGCGTGGTACTTTCGGCACCGGCTTCAAGGCGCCCACTCCGGGACAGTCGAATGCCTTCAACGTGTCGACCGAATTTGACCTGGTGCTGAACGACCTGGTCAATAACGGAACCGTGCCGGCCACCTCGGAAGTTGCCCAGCTGCGTGGCGGCAAGGCACTCGAGCCCGAAGAGTCGTCGAACATCACCTTTGGCGTGTTCTTCCCGCTTGGTGGCCTGGACATCACGATCGACTACTTCAAAATCGACGTCGATGACCGGCTGAATCTCTCCAGCCTGTTTTCGCTGGAGCAGGACGAGGTCGAGTCGCTGATCGCCGATGGCGTGACCAGTGCCGGCAACCTGCAGAACTTCCGTTTCTTCACCAACGACTTCGATACCGAAACAGATGGTATTGATATCGTCGCGACCTACCCGGTTGACTGGAATAACGGTGGCAGCACGACGTTTTCGTTCGTGTGGAATAACACGTCGACTGATGTCTCGCGTGCCGGCCAGACTTTCCGCGACGAGAATGGTGACCTCACCTCTGACGGTGCCACGCGCATACGCGAGATCGAGGAAGGCCTGCCCGAAACCCGCTATAACCTTTCGGCCAACAGCTTCTTTGGCGACTGGCGTGTGCTGGGCCGGGTGAGCTACTACGACGACTGGTACGATTCGGAAGACGGCAACAGCTACGACGGCAAGTACATTGTCGATGCTGAAGCCGCTCTGCGGATGGAAAACGGCTGGACCTTCACGCTGGGCGCAAATAACCTCTTTGACGAGGTGCCGGATGAGAATCCGGGCGCGGCCGGCGGTGTCGGTAACCGTTACAGCCAGTTCAGCCCGTTCGGCTTCAACGGCATGATGTGGTACCTGCGCGCCAAGTACGAAATCGACTAAGCGCACCATATCGACTGCACAAGGCCCCGCTCGGACGAGCGGGGCTTTTTTTTGCTCCGGGCGCGACCTCCCGGGCGAAATTTTCTTCATGATTGTCGCGGCAGGATGCCGCTCCCACGGTCGCTTCCCAAATCCCTCTACCAGGGGTCAGGCTCCTCTTCGTGGGTCAGGCTCCTCTTCGTAGGAGCGGCGTCTCGCCGCGATTCCGCGAGGGCCAGTTCTTTGTCCATGATTGTCGCGGCAGGATGCCGCTCCCACCGTCGCTTCCCAGATTCCGCTACCAGGGGTCAGGCCTGCTTCGTGGGAGCGGCGTCTCGCCGCGATTCCGCGAGGGTCAGTTCTTTGTCCATGATTGTCGCGGCAGGATGCCGCTCCCACGGTCGCTTCCGGCGAACTCACGCCGCTTTTGTTAGCCTAATCTATTCATGGGGACTCCAGCGATGCGTGCTTCCGTCATTGCCACCGGCGTGGCAATAACACTATCTGCCTGCGGTGGCAGCGGCAGTGGCCCGGCGACGATAACACCGCCCGCGCCCTCGCCGCCTGCCGGTCAGCCAGTGCTTGACCTGGCCGGCCAGCCGACCGGCAACGGCTTCCATCGCGTATCAGGCAGCGCGTCGACCGGCCGCTTTGGCGTACCGGTCGCCAGCGGCGCCGACTGCGACAACGACGGGCTGATGGACTACGCCATGTCGGCAATGGTCGCGGCACCTTTCGGCCGTACGGCGGCGGGACAGGTGCACCTCGTGTTCGGCGACGGCAGCCTGGCCGGAGCCGACATCGACACTGCGATGAGCAACACCAATGTGCTGACCATTGCCGGCGCCGGGCCGAATGAAATTGCCGGCAGCGAAATATGGATCGATGATGTCACCGGCGACGGCATTGGCGACCTGCTGATTGGGCGGCAGAACTATCGCGAACCGGCCACTGACCGTATTGGTGCAGGCGCCCTGTCGATACTCATCGGCGGCAGCGAACTGCGCGACCTGGCGGCCAGTGGAACTACGCTCGACCTCGGCGCAGTTTCCGGTGCCCGCGTGTTGACGCTGATCGGTGCCAATGAGCTCGACCGCTTTGGCTTCTGGTTTCGTACCGGTGACGTAACCGGCGACGGCATCGCCGACATTCTTGTCGGCGCCGACCAGGAAGACACCAACGGCGAAAACAACAGTGGCTCTGCATGGCTGATCCGCGGCGGTGCGCATCTGGATGCAACTGCCGAAATTGACCTGGCAGGTTTTGGCACAACCACGCTGGCCGGTCATGTATTGCGAATCGAACCACCGGCAGGATCAGAGGACTATCACTTTGGTTCGACCGTTGCGCTGGCCGATCTTGACAACAACCTGC
>JABDJB010000051.1 GCA_013003425.1 Gammaproteobacteria bacterium
TGTATTTGGCCAGGACGATGGTATCGATACCGGCGTCAGCGAGTAGCGCCAGTTGCTGCTTTTCAACCTGCGGTTTGCTATCTGCGCTCAGCGCAAAGTGATGAAACGGGATACCGAAGCGTTGTGCTACTGGCTCGAGCGTAATGTGGTTGGAGACAATCAGCGGTATTTCCACCCGCGGCAGCTCGCCGGCCTCGTGGCGTGCCAGCAGGTCGTACAGGCAATGGTTCTGCTTCGACACAAAGAGCGCCATACGGACCGGCGCATCGGAAAAATACAGCTCTGCGTGCATGCCCAGCGGGTCGGTCAGCCTGGCAACAGCACCGGGTAACGCGTCGCGCGGAATGACAAAATCCTGCAGCGCCCACTCCACCCGCATGAAGAACACATCGTCGTCCGTATCCACATGCTGGTCGAGATGAACGATATTGCCGCCATTGCCATGGATGAATGCGGTCAGTTGCGCTACCAGGCCGGGCTGATCCGGACAGGACACCAGCAGTGTTGCGTTTCCTTCAGACATGGCGTGAATGTAACGGTGTTATGCGGGTTTGTCATGAACGCCTTTCTCAGTCCAGGTTGCCTGCTGCGTCGGCAAGGCTGCCGATGCAGCCGCTTGGCCTGCGGGAATTCCGTACAGCGGCCGCGCTTTCCGCCGCCTATACTCATGATGTGCGTGGACAATTCGCGGCCCGCGCACACCGGAAAAGTGCGAAATAACAATCGCTTCCACATGACGAGCGATAAAGAGGGACCCGATGAGCACGCCATTCAGCGTCACCCGCCTGCTGGGTGTCCTGATACTTGGCCTGGGCGCCACGCAGGCGCTGGCTGACCAGGACGCCGACGGCATACCCGACCGGCAGGACAACTGCCTGCTGCAATCCAACGCCAGCCAGCTCGACAGCAATGGCGACGGTTACGGCAATGCCTGTGACCCGGATATCAATAATGACGGCATTGTCGATCTGCTCGACCTGGCCTTGTTTCGTGAGGTTTTCCTGACCTCGGCCGGTAACCCCGGCTACGACATCGATGCCGACCTCAACGGCGACAACTCCATAGACCTGCAGGACCTGGCCCTGGTGAGGGTCGGGTTCCTGGCACCACCGGGACCGGTCGGCCAGGTTCGCTGGGTCAACCCGGAAAGCGGCGACTGGAACGTTGCGGAGAACTGGTTCCCCAACAAACCGATCGCGCCCAACTTCGCCCTGATCGACACGCCGGGCATCGTGGTTACCCACGACACCGGCAGCAATGAATGCGCCGGTGTGCTGAGCGATGCAGACATCGAGCTTTCCGGTGGCACCCTGACCGTAAACGGCGACCTGGATATGCAGGGAACGCTCAATATGACCGGCTCGACCAACACGCGGCTGCGCAACGCCCGTGTCCTGCGCGGTGTAGCAACCAAAGGGCCCGGTGCCCCGCTGGTGCTGACCAGCAACGTCGTGCTCGACAATGTAACGCTGGCTTTCGACCTGACGATCGACAACGGACTGACAATCAATTTTGACAACAACCTGACGCTGGATAACAGCGACCTCACGCTGGCAAGTAACGGCTCAGTCACCCAGGGCGTATTTCGCGGCTCTCAGACGCTTGGCGGTACCGGCACCATCTTCTATTCCGGCTCGACTACCAACCCGTCCAGAAACCGGCTCGTTCCGCAGAATGCGGGTGACGTACTTACTGTCGAGCCCGGTATTACGCTCCGATCGAGCCCGGCCGGTGGCTGGCTGGGTACGACCAGCGCCGGGCGCGGTGTAAATATGGCTGGCACGGTCATCGCCGATGTTGCCGCTGCCCAGCTTGCCGTGCAGGGTGATCCACTGAGCATTACCGGGGGATTGCTCAGCGCCACAGGCGGCGCCAAAGTTACCGTTGCCGGTAACTGGACGGCGACCGCGGCGGCGCTAATGTCGGCGGACGGTGGCTCGGAGCTGGAGCTGTTTGGCAGCTGGGTGAGTCAGGCGACTGTCAACGTCAACAATGGCCTGCTCGACATAGGCAACAACAACAGCACGGACTTCTGGGACAATCAGGGCACTATCACGCTGACAGGTTCTGACGCCGAGCTGGGCGGGGTTTTTGGTCCCGCCGATATAGGCAACCTGACCAGCAGCGGTACTACTACGCTGAATGGCAGGTTGGTACTGACCGGCCTGACGTTTGATCTGGACACTGCTCCCGGCAACTGGCAGCTGGCAACCGGCGGCATTATCCAGGACGGCACTGTCACCGGCACGTTGTTGCCGATAGTCAGTAGCGCCGGACTTGATGGCACCATTCTTGCTGTTGATGCGGAACAGGCCAACGGCACTGTCGTCGAGGTATTCAACGGTCTGACGCTCAACTCGATTTATTCCGTCATCAGCAATGGCTCAGTGACACAGCTGATATTCCGGGGCAACCAGACCCTGGACGGCACAGGCACCCTGCTCTACAGCGGTAGCACCACCAATAACAGCCGTAACCGGGTACTGGCGTCAACCGCTGGTGAAGTGCTGACAATCGAGTCTGGAATTACGGTGCAGACCGGAACGACCGGCGGCTGGATAGGCGCTACGGCCGCGGATCGCGGACTCATTTTTCGCGGCACGGCCGATGCGAACGCAATTGACGCCGAACTTCTGATTCAGGGTGATCCTCTGACAGTTAACGCTGAGCTCACCGCGAGCAATGGGGCAATACTTGAGGTTGATGGCGACTGGACAGCGCCAGATACCACAACAATGACCACGACAACTGGCGCGGAACTGGAATTGCACGGCAACTGGAGCAGCGAAGCCGTCGTGAGTGTCACAGATGGACTGCTGGACATTGGCGACAATAACGATGCTGACACGTGGACCAACCTGGGTACGATAACCCTGGTCAGTTCCAACGCAGAGCTTGGCGGCGTCTTTGTACCCGCTGATATTGGCAATATGTCCGTTGATGGCCTCAGTACTCTCAACGGCCGCCTGATTCTCACCGGTCTCACTTTCAACGTCGATAACGAACCGGGCACCTGGCAGCTCGGTACCAGCGGCATTATTCAGGATGGCACCGTCACTGGCAGCGGTCTTACCATAGTGGGAAACGGCGACCTGGATGGCACCATACTGAGTCTTCCGGTTGAGCAGAACACCGGGCTGATCGTAGACGTATTCAACGGCCTGACGCTGGATGGCTCGACCTATACACTGATCAGCAATGGTTCAGTGACGCAAATGATCTTCCAGGGCACGCAATTACTGGATGGGACAGGCACCATACTGTTCAGTGGTTCCACAGCCAACAACTCTCGCAACCGTGTTTTTGCGGGAAACAACGGCGACTCACTCACCGTTGATGCTGGCATTACGGTTCGCACTGGCACGACCGGCGGCTGGGTGGGCACGACGTCAGCAGGTCGCGGTCTCACCTTCATGGGCAGTGCAATCGCCGACGTGAGCGGCGCGGTGCTGACCCTCCAGGGCGATCCGCTTGCTATTGACGGATCACTCAGTGGCAGCGCCGGGGCAAGCTTGGTTGTAGATGGCGACTGGATGGCCTCCGGTGCAACCACCATGACGATGGCCGGTGGTGGCACGCTGGAACTCAACGGCACCTGGACCAGCAGTGCAAACATCACCGTAACCGACAGTTTCCTGGATATCGGTAACGATCCCGCCGAGCCCTGGACTAACCTGGGCAGCATCAGCCTGGTCGATTCTGATGTCTCGCTGGGCGGTTCGTTCCAGCAGTCTGACATCGGCACGTTCAGTTCGAACGGTACAGTGACTATCGACGGCTTTCTCGATAACACCGGGCAGACACTCAATATCGACACCCTCCCGGGTGACTGGAAGTTTGGCAGCGGCACTGTCTCCGGCGGCACGATAAGCGGCACGCTGCTGGAGGTAACCGGCTCCAATGGCGCACTCGACAATGTCACTCTCGATGCCAACATGGACCTGCTGAATGGACAAATCCTCAACCTGCGCAATGGACTGACTTTGAGTGGTTCCACAATCACACTGAAGAGCGATGGCTCCGTCACTCAATTGATTGCCGATGGAACGCAGACAGTGGATGGCAGCGGGCTGATTCTCTTCGGTGGCAATACAGCCAATGAATCCCGCAATCGTTTCTCTGCAGGCAGCAGCGGCGACACATTGACGGTCGGGCCAGCAATTACAGTGGCAGTAGATACAGTAGGTGGCTGGCTTGGCACAACAACTGCAAATCGCGGCCTGACGGTTAACGGAACCGTCAGCTCGGCTGTCTCCGGCAAGAAGATCTCGATCTTTGGAGACCCAATGTCGATTACCGGCAACGTGGCTGCAACGCTGGGCGGCAATATCGAGATTAGTGGTGACTGGAGTGCCAGCGCGGCGGCGGATATCTCCATCAGCGGTGGCGGCGAGCTGGCACTGTTCGGGCAGTGGGTCAACGACGGTCCGATTACGGTTTCAAACAGCCTGCTGGACATCGGCAACAACACCACCAGCGATATCTGGACAAACACGGGAGCAATCGATCTGGTTGACTCTGATGCCGAACTTGGCGGGCTGTTCTCGTTCGCTGACCTGGGAATTTTCACCAGCACTGGTACTGGCGTGATGACAGTGAACGGCATACTCGACAACGCCGGCCTCACGCTTGACCTGGACACCGTACCAGGCACGTGGGAGCTGGGCACCAGTGGCGAAATCACCGGCGGCACCGTAACCGGTACCACTTTCCTGATCAGCGGCAACGGTGGCCTGAATGGTGTGACGCTTGATGTCGATACCACCCTTGGTGACGGGGTTACCAGCACCGTAACCAACGGCTTAACGCTGAATAACATGTTGACGCTTGCGAGCACGGGATCCGTGACATCCCTGCTGTTCGACGGAAACCAGACCCTCGATGGTACGGGAGAAGTGCTGTTTGGCGGCACCACTGCCAACGACACACGCGACCGTATTTCCGTTGGCGGCTCGACGAACCTCACCATAGGCTCCGGTATCACTGTCAGGCCATTGACTGTAGGTGGGTTGATTGGATCAACCAGTAGCGGTCGCCAGGTTACGCTGCAGGGAACCATCAGGGCCAACCAGCCTGAGGTGATTACGCTGAACGGCAGGCCCTTTACCAATAACGGCTCGATCGAGATCGACGCCGGCGCGAGCATTGCGGGTACCTCTGACTATGTACAGGGCGCGGGTGGCAGTCTTGCTGTCGAAATCAGCGGGACAGGCCTTGCCGACTTCGGCCGGATCGACATGACCGGCAGCTCGACGCTGTCACTGAATGGCACGCTTGATATCTCGGTAGCAGGCTTCGCGCCAGCGCCTGGAAATATGTTCGAAATACTCGGCGCTGGTTCACGCAGCGGAACGTTCTCGACGGTCAACGGTACCAATGCAGGCGGCGGCCTGACGTTCGTGCCGATTTACAACGCGGACAACGTTACGCTCGACGTTCAATAAAAAATTGTCCCGGGCCGGCAGCCCGTGTCAGGGACAGTTCACTATTACCATAGTAATAAGTGAACTGTCCCTGAATTAGCCGGATTTATAAACTGTCCGCTATTTCACTGGTTCGGCATAGCGCGGATCGATGAGCGCCAGCTCTGCGTGGCCGCGCTCGATAACTGCAGCCGATAGTTTGTCGTATACCTCGCTGACCGGGCCGCCGTCGGGAAAATCTGCAATAGTGTGACCATTTGTCGCAAGCGTCTCGGTGTAGAACACGATGACTTCGGCCCGCTGATCCTCACCCACTGCGCGCACGTAGCGTGACATGATGCGCCCGCCGCCCATTACCAGGTCGTGCTGCGTCAGCAGCAGCGCGGTACGCTCAGCCTCCTTGCCAGGGTTCTCCGCGGCACTCTGGTCAGCATCAAAAGCCCACGTGTTGTGCACCCATTCATGGCCCCACAGCTGCACCGGTTCAGCACTAAAGCGGTAGTTGCTGCCGCCGAGGTATTTTTCCGGCGGTATGTTGAATTCGTACTGTCCCTCGACCCCATCGAGGATGCGTTCATGCTGGATCGTGATCATTGATGTCACACGCCGGCCATCGTGGCGCGCCCAGTGATATCGCTTTGCCTCGTGCGTGCCCTTGATCAGGAAAGTATCGCTGCCGAGGTACTGCGGACCTGCATTGGCTGCCGCTGCGGCGCCTGGACCTGTCGACACCAGAGTGCTGCAGCTCGCCAGCACCAATGCCGCAAATACCGTGAACGCAGCCTTGCCGGACATCCTGATCATCGGTCCTGTGTCAGACACGCGTCAGCCAGCCGTGCGTATCGGCAGCGCGACCACCATGGATAGCCATGAGTACCTCGCACAAGCGTTGCGTGTTGCGGCCCGCCTGCCCATCACCGACCGGGTGTTCCCTGCCGTCATGTACCAGGGCACCGACCGGCGTCAGTACCGCAGCCGTACCGGACAGCGCCGCCTCGCCTGTTTTTACCCATTCCAGCATCTCGGCGACTTCGATATCACGCTCCTCCACCTGGTAACCGGCCTGCCCCGCCAGCTTGAGCACCGACGCGCGCGTGATGCCTGGCAAAATCGAACCATCGAGGCGCTTGGTGACCACTTTTTTGTCATTCAACAGCAGGAAATTGGCCGCCGCGGTTTCCTGCACGTCACCACCAGGACAAAACAGTACCTGGTCGACACCGTGTGCGGCCCTGGCATCGACGACCCGCCGCAGCCCAGCTGCATAATTGCCGCCAGTCTTGACTTCGCCAAATTCCGGCGTGGTGCGCATGTGTTCGGTTTCCACCAGCAGGCGCAGCGTGCTGGCGCCCTTTGCGAAATAGCTTCCGACCGGCGAAGCCAGCACATAGAGCAATGCATCTCTGGTCGGATGCGCCGCGCTGCCGATGTTCGGGTCGACGCCGACCAGCACCGGTCGCAGGTAAAGGGCGGACGGGTAATCAGGAACTTCGTCGCGCACCTTGTCAACCAGGCCGGCGATCATACTGGCCAGGTGGTCGGCCGGCGGTACCGGCAGGCACAGCAATTCCGCGCTGCGCTGCATGCGGGCGACGTGCCGGTCGAGACGGAACAAATGTACGCTGCCATCAGCGTGCCGGTAGGCCTTAAGCCCTTCAAAGCAGGTGCTGGCGTAATGCAGCACATGTGCAGCCGGGTGCAGGCTCAGTGTGGCAACCGGCTCGATTTGTGCTGGCAGCCAGCTGCCGTCAGCGTAGCTGCTGTGTGCAAACCGGGCGGCGAACTGCGATCCGAATTTACTGGCGGCCATTCAGGCTCCTCGCTAATCGGCACGCAAATCATAGCCTGCTGCCGCGATGAATTCGAACTCTCGGGGCGAAATCACAAAACCCGCCAGGACGGTTGCCGCCCCGGCGGGCATCGAAAGCCGCTAGGCAACTTTCACGACGTGACGTTTTTCCGGTTTTGCTTTCGGCAGTTCAATCTCGAGGATGCCGTCCTTCAATACGGCCATCACCTTTTCGGGCTCAACCTCGACCGGCAGCAGAATGGTGCGAATCAGCTTGCCCGTGCCGAGCTCGCTGCGGAAATAGTTTTCTACTTCTTCTTCCTTGAACACTCTCTCTGCTTCAACAGTCAGGTAGTCACCCGCGATGGAGATATTGATGTCTTCTTTTTTTACTCCGGGGAGTTCTACGCGAATAGCCAGGTCATGGTCACGATCAAGTATATCGAACCGCATGTCAGTGCGATCCAACATTCCCTCAAACTCGGCCCATGGCCGTTTTCCGATGAATGGATCCATACCGCCCATCCAGCGCCGCGGCAGGAAGTTCTCGAACAGATCTTCCATGCTGTGTGCGAATGGGGTTAGTGCCCGTTTCACGCCGATCTCTTTTCCCATTCTGGGTGTAATTTTATGTACCTTCGACATAGTACTAACCTCACTATAAGGCCGCGGGGACCATTCCCCGGGGGCCACTCCTGATAGTTGGCCCGGCCGCTGCCCTGCGCAATTCGAACTTGTACCTACGCCGGGAAGCCTCTGGTAAGCCGCATTTCGAATGACCTGTGAACGCTGGGTGAGCTCAGCGCCGGCGGTCGGAGGCCGCGCTGCACGAGCTGGCGCGGCCTCCTTTCATTTATTGTTGTTTTCAGTCGAGGTCCAAATCTTCCCATGTGATATTGAAGGTCGATTCTCGCACTCCATCGTTGTCGGTATCGACACTCAATTCGAGACTGATGTTGTCGATAACACTGACCAGGACGCTCGAGTCAGCCGCCGTAATAAGCAGTTGGCCAGCTGACGGCTCGCCCTCGCCGATGATGACGAAGCTTTCCATCGTTTCGAATGTGACTGTTTCGCCTGCCACTGTGCTGTCCAACGATCCAACTGCATCGAGCGTTGCTGTCATGGTGTTGAAATCAAAAATCTCATCCACCACAAAATCTATCAACGTGTCAGTATCGCCACTGCGAATCCAGCTGACCGAGTCACCAGTCAGTGACAGCTCAATAATGAGCCCATTCTGGGTTTCTGCCGCCAGGGAGAATCCGCCGGACATGGTGGCTTCAAACTGGTCGACATCGGTACCACTCAGCGCCTCACAATCGATCGTGAAGGCCAGCGTCCAGGGCGGAATCTCACCCAGCACATCACCGGTAATTTCAATGCCGGTTATTGCTGCATCACCAACCAGTGTGATACCTGGATCTGACCAGAAGCACCCGTCGAATACCAGATCGAAGGTATCGCCGGTCGTGATCTGGAAATTGAGGTCCATGTCCATCCACGTGCTGGTATATGTACCGGCATCACAATCTCCGGTATCAACAATCGGTCCACCGACACGCGGTACAGCAGGCTTGAAGCCATACAGCCTGGCAAACGGAGTATCACCGGCTACTGCGAAATCGCTGGCCGCTGCAAACGCTCCAGGCAATGGCAGACCGATGACATTGATCATCTCGGTTGCGTCGAAAAGCGACGTGACGCCCTCCAGCACATCCTGAGTCAGGTCCTGCGCGTTGTCAGTAGTAATAGCCCCCTGCGCAGGCGGTTGCGGCGTAGGGGCTACCGTGAAGTCGTTACCATCGCTGCCACATGCGGATAAGGTGACGACTGCTAATGCCAACATCAGTTTTATAAGAATGTTTGACATTGCGCACCTCCGGGCCTGTTTCAGGCCGGTTGCGGTTGCAGCGGAGCGGAGTCAAAAGTAGCTTTGAAACCCGCCACCGCCTTACCTTATTACACGGTAACGAGCCAAAATCTTTAGCCATATCGGGAGTACTACCTAGAGGGTATGATCAGGACTTCCACAAAAAAATGTCGCAGGAAAACAGGCACAACGCTAAACTGCCCTTGAATTATTGTCGAAAGACGCAATTGCTATAGGCAGGCAGGTTCTTTGTCAGGGAATAGTGCGGTTACGCAAATTGCCTGGTGCTGGAACTGCTCGTATTGCACGGAGTTACCGATGAGTGAACTCAACGCCAGCATCCTTATCAGTCAGAAAGAGATTCAGCGCAGGGTCGACGAGCTGGCGGCAGAAATATCAGCTGACTATGCTGACAAGGGGCCGCTGGTAATTGTTGGCATTCTGAAGGGTGCGTTCATGTTCCTGGCCGACCTGTCCCGCTGCCTGACGGTTCCTCGGGTCATTGAGTTTATCGCTGTATCCAGCTATGACGACGGCAGCACTTCCGGTGGCGTGCGGCTGATAATGGACCTGCGTGACAGCATCGCAGGCAAACACGTGCTCATCGTCGAAGACATTGTCGACTCCGGCAACACGCTTAACTACCTGATAGAAATGCTCGAGACCCGCAATCCCGCATCAATACGCACCTGTGCGCTGCTGCAAAAACCCGGCCGCACGCAGGTCGAAGTGAAAGTGGACTATTCCGGTTTCAATATACCCGACGAATGGGTGGTCGGTTATGGACTCGACTACGCCGAGAAAGATCGCACTCTGCCCTATATCGGCATCATCAACATCGACGGTTCGTAGCGACGGCCGAACCTGTGTTGTGAGATTCGGGCATTCGGGGATTCGCGGCTGAAGCCGCTCCTGCAAGCGCCTAATATGCCGAGCCTCGTCCCTGGCCGGGCATTTTGTTGATAGCAGGCCACTGACCTATAGTCGTTTTATTGGCATACGCGGAGCGAGCTCGTGCAGCGTGGCAAAACAGTCGACGATTACATCCAGAGCGCCAGCCGGGGGCAGGAAGAGCTGATACGGTTGCGAAAGATACTGCTCGATGCCGGCCTCGATGAGACCATCAAATGGGGTGGCCCGTGTTACATGCACGCCGGCAAGAACGTCGTCGGCCTCGGCGCCTTCAAGTCCTATGTAGGTCTGTGGTTTTTCCAGGGTGCGCTGTTGCGCGACCGCAGCCGGGTGCTGGTTAATGCCCAGTCAGGCAAGACCCGGGCGATGCGTCAATGGCGCTTCAAGTCGGCGAATGAAATCAAGGTACGGCTGATCAGCGCATACCTGAAAGAAGCCATGGAGCTGGCCGCCACCGGCAAAGAGATCAGGGCCGAACGCGGGAAACCGGTCGTGTTACCGCCGGAGCTGAAACGCACGCTGGCCCGGAGCAGGACGGCGCGGGAGGCTTTCGACCTGCTGACCCCGGGGCGGCAGCGTGAGTATGCCGACTACATTGCCGACGCAAAGAAAGCCGAAACGAAAACCCGCCGGCTGAAAAAAATCCTGCCGATGATCGTCGCCGGCAAAGGCCTTAACGACAAGTACAAAAAATAGCGTAAGACCCGTGTAGTCTCAGTTCAGCCGCACGCGGCCAATGAAGTTGGAATCCTCACCAAACCAGATCTCACGCGACGGTGCATGAAAATACATGTGCCGTACCGAACCCTGAGCATTTGGCAACTCGACAACGTCCGTAAAATCCTCGGCCACAGGATCAAAGCGCACCAGCCGGTTGGGTGAACTACCCTCTGCCAGCCAGATAGCGCCGTTGTCATCCAGCGCTGTACCGTATGGCCGCGCCCTGCTGCCACCCGGCATTAACCACTCCCTGACGGAACCGGTTTCCGGGTCGAACCGGCCCAGCCGACCCGTCGCGTAATCGCCATACCAGATCGCACCATCCGCCGTGATCTCGAGCCGCCGCGGACGGATTTCTTCACGCGGAAGGTCGATCACTTCCAGCTGCATCGTTGCGGGATCCACTGTTGCCAGCTTGTTGCTGCCAAACAGCACTACCCAGGGTCTGTCGCCGGCATCGACCCTGATTCCGTACGGCCGCGACGACGGCACTGGTACGGCAAATGCCCTTACCTCGCCGGTTGCGACCAGCAGCTTGCCGATGTAGTTCGAGCGTTGCGCGGTAAACCAGATATCACCGGCTGAATCGAACACCAGCGTGTGCGGGTCACGAATCGCATCCGGCATTGGGAATTTCTCAACCTCCCCGCTGGCGGGATCGAGCCGGCCGATGTATGGCAGCGTGTTAGCTGCAAACCAGACCTGGTCGTCGCTATCAACAATGAGGTTATGCGGCCCGGCGCCGTCGGCCAGGTCATACTTGTGAAACGTCCCTGTACCCGGCTCGAGGTACGCAAGGTAGGCGCCAGCCTGGCCACAGAACCACGCACGCCCGGTCGAGTCGACAAAAGGGTCGCGCGGCCGGCTTTTTTCGTACGGCACCTGCCACTCATCGACAATGTACTTGTCGTCACCGGCTGCAGCGGCGACAGCCTGGTCAGGCACACTGTCCGCAGCACACCCTGCGACTGCTGCCAGCAACATTGCAAATAAACTGATACGTTTCATGGTGCTCGTTCCTGCTTACCCAATTGTGCTGATTCTAGCTGCATGCCCGCTTCTGCGCCCGCTTTAGCGTCCCGCCAGTCGGCGGCGGCGCATCTGATTTCCTCGAGTACCGGAACCGTTGCGCCGCGGGCGGGTCTTAAGGCCTGTGATACCAAACTCCGGCGACACCAGGCGAAAGGCACGCCAGACAATTCAGGCTGATGGACAGCCGGCAGCAGGGTCAGTAACAATCTACGTATGAAAATTCTAATCGCTATTGTTGCGCTGGGCCTGGCAGCCGGCGCGGCAGCAGAAGAGGTGCTGGTTGAATTTTCCGGCTCCGGCAACAAGCTCACTGAGGAATTCGAGGTGACCGGCCCCTGGCTGCTCGACTGGAGTATTACCACCGATTACGCCAGCGAAGCCGGCATCGAGATAAACCTGCTCGACGCTGTCTTTCTTGGCCACCAGGGCATGGTATTGCGCACGCGCTACGCCGGCGCCGGCACCAAGCTGTTCCGTGAAACCGGCCGCATGCGTTTCCGGGTGATCTCCACTGCAGTAAACTGGCGCCTCAAAGTTTCGGCAATCACGGATGAAGAAGCCGATGCAATGATCCCGGTCGAGCGCTGACAACCGAGTAAACACAGGAAATACCACCATGCGACTATGTACCCTCATACTTTGCTGCAGCCTTTGCGCCAGCGCGCAGGCTCAGGGAGACATCCGCTTTGAGTCGACGGAAGTCGCGCCCGGCATTCACATGCTGCAGGGCGTTGGCGGCTTTGCCGGCGGCAACCTTGGACTGCTGACCGGTGATGACGGGGCGATACTCATCGACGATGGCATGCTGCCGCTGTTCGACAAGACGTATGCTGCCATCGGCAAACAGGTGGGCGGCAAAGTTGATTTTGTAGTCAACACTCATGCCCATGGCGATCACGTTGGTGGCAACAAGGGGCTGAGCGAAGCCGGCGCCACCATCATTGCACATGACCGGCTGCGACAGCGGCTGGTGGAAGAAGGCGTCACCGGACCTGATGGCCAGATGCCGGCCACCGCACACTGGCTGCCCGAAATCACTTTCAATGACGCGGTAACCCTGCACCTCAACGGCCAGCGCGTGCATGTCTTCCATGTCGCCAATGCCCACACCGACGGCGATTCCATCGTGCACTTTCCCGACGCAGATGTAATTCACGCTGGCGACGTGCTGTTCAATGGCCTGTTTCCGTATATCGATCTCGATTCAGGCGGCAGCGTCGATGGCTACGTTGCGGCACAGCGCAAAATTATTGCGTTGGCAGGTGATGACACGAAGATAATTTCCGGCCACGGCCCGCTGGCTACCAGGAAAGACGTTCAGGCCGCCAACGATATGCTGGTTGATTCCTGTGAGCGAGTGAAGAAGCTGCTCGACGCCGGCCATTCGGCGGACGAAATCTTAAAGATGAACCCGCTGGCCGACTACGATGCTGACTGGTCCTGGGGCTTTATCACCACCGAACGCCTCACCCGTACCCTGGTGCGCGATCTGCAGCGAGGCCACGCGAAAGACTAGCCGACGCGGTCAATCGAGGCGCGAAAGCGAACGCGCATAGTCCGGCAGGCTGGTTTCCGGCGGTACAGGCGTTGGTACGCCATTTTCGTCAATGGCGACGAACTTGAAGTCGCCACTGGTGACTTTTTCCCGATTGCCAATGCGATCGCGGCGCACCCATGCTTCAACGTGGACCGTCACGGACGTGCGCCCTACTTTGGTGACGTCGGTGTAAACACACAGAATATCGCCGACCTTGACCGGCCGGATGAAACTCATGCTCTCCAAGGCCACGGTCACCACGCGCACCTGGGCGCGCTGGCCCGAGCAGATCGCCGCTGCTATATCCATCTGCGACAGCACCCAGCCGCCAAAGATATCGCCGGACGGATTGGTATCGGCCGGCATGGCCATGGTGCGGGTGGTCAGCATGCCACGTGGGTTGTCGCTCATCAGTTCCAGTCCTCGCCGCAGCATTAAGTCCAGCGGCAATATTAACAAGAAAGGCGCAAAACGCCGTCGGTCGCAATATAATCCGTCCAGCACCGCACCAGGGGAGATATCGTGGGGCCAAAAACACTGAGCATCGACGTCGGCGGCTCGGGCATCAAGGGCATGGTGCTCGATGCCAAAGGGCAACCGCTGAACGACCGCGAACGCATTACCACGCCGAAACACGCTGACGCGAAGGCTGTCCTCAAGGTGATTGGCAAGCTGATTGCACTGCAGCCGGAGTACGACCGTGTATCAGTCGGTTTTCCCGGTGTAGTCGTTGCCGGCATCACGCACAGTGCGCCAAACCTGGACGGCAACTGGCATGGCGTCCCGCTGGCCGAGCGCGTGGCCGAGTTGGCCGGCAAGCCGTGCCGCGCGGTCAATGATGCCGACATGCAGGGCTATGGCGCCGTTGAAGGCCACGGTGTCGAAATGATGGTAACGCTCGGCACCGGACTGGGCTCTGCCATTTTCACCAATGGCCACCTGGTGCCAAACCTGGAACTCGGCCATCACCCGTTCGAAAAAAGAAAAACCTACGAGCAGCGCCTCGGCGACAAGGAGCGACGCAAGATCGGCAACAAGAAGTGGAGTCAGCGCGTGCTGCGTGCCATCGGGATCATGCTGCCAATCTGGAACCCGCGCGTGCTGTATCTCGGTGGCGGCAATACAAAAAAACTGACGCTTGAAATGCCGGGCGGCGTACAACCTGTCGACAACATCGCAGGCATCATCGGCGGTGTCCGCCTGTGGGACGACGAAGAACACTGAGACCCGGGGGAGGCTGCCAACCCTGGACTCCGGATCCATAACCCAGATTTGAAAAAGGCCGGCCGGGCCATCAGCCGCCCGCGCGGCGGAAATCAGTGCCCCAGGCAACCGTTGATTTACACACCCGGGACCTTGCTGCGAAACATCAGCCAGCCGCGGATCAGGCCAAACAGCGCTCCCAGCGCGACCGTTGTTGTAAATACAATCAGGGCCGGCCAGCCGCGATTCAGGCCGTCGGGCGTCAATGCATAGGTGAAATAGGCAAGTACTGAACCGGCAAAAAATCCGGCCGCTGTCATGGCAAATGCAAATATCAGCGCCAGTAGTGCCCAGACAATCGGGTTCCTGCTATCCGGGTCCACCTGCCGGACGGCGTAGTTGATGGTGTTGATTATTTTGCTTCTATCATTCGGTCGCATGGGTACCGCAGAACATAGCGGTTATACGGCACCTGACGCGCGGACATGATTCACAGTTCAACCAGCAATTAATATCAGATACGCTCGAATCGATTGCATTCGCGATTCTTGCGCACCGTACCAGCGGGAAAGATCTCACCGCTCATCGCAATGTAAACTCCGGGCGTCAACACCTGCAGTGCCGCTATGGCCATGCCGACATTGAACGATGCGTCGGTTGAGCGGAAGCGTGCCGGGCTGAGTGCGCCCGTCAGCACAACAGTCTTGCCGGCGATACCCTGCAGCACCGCCGCCGTGTCAGTCATGGTATCGGTGCCGTGGGTCACCATGATGCGGTCATCGGCGCAATCGGCCACTGCCTGCCGGATCTTTGCACGATCGGCATCGTCGAGTTCGAGGCTGTCCTTCTGCATCAGCCCCACCAGCTCATACTCGATCGTCGCCTGCGCCTCACGGAGTATTTCCCCCACGGTGGTCGCGCCGATTTCATACCGGCTTTTCTCGTCGAAATAAACCTTGTCGATGGTGCCGCCGGTGGTGAATATCGTGATCTTCATCCACCAATCATAACGGGCCGGGCCCGGGCATTGCCATTTATGCAATTACCCGGGCCGGTGCCCTTATTACTGGCTCGCGGAACAGCTCAGTCGGTGCCGCTCGGGCCCGGTGCGGTACCAAACAGTTCGCGCATGATTGCCAGGTCGAACGTATTGACGACCTCGTCGCAATCGAGATCGGCGTCATTCTTGCCTTGCTTGCCGAACTCCTCTCGCATGATGCCCAGGTCAAAGCTGTTGACAATGCCATTGTTGTCCAGGTCAGCATCACAGAGGTTGCCGAACTTGTCGCCGTTGGTGTCGCACTGGTCAGGGTTGTCGACCTCGATGCAGTTGTCACAGACGTTACCCAGCCCGTCCAGATCCTGATCTTCCTGGCCGGGGTTGGCGGTAAACGGACAGTTGTCCTGTATATCGAGGATGCCATCGGAATCGCTGTCGGGCGCAACCAGGCCGCACCGATCGAGCAAAAATGCTGCCATGACCTGGGTCCGGTCGACGAGTCCAAGCGCCTCGACCGGATAGCCGAAATATGCGCTCTTGATGCCATCAGTCTTGTTAATAGCAGCACCTCCGCCAGGCACACTGGCGTTACCGGTAAACGCAATTTCTGAGGTTGCTGGTTCTGGAACCAGATCGTCAGAGTAATTGCTGAACGGGTAATCCAATGAGTAGTTACCGAGCGTGCCGAATATCGAACCCGCGCCGCCCACGGTTACCTGCTCGACATCAGACGTGGCAGTCAGCAAACCAAGATGAGTCGTCATGAACGCCGTGTTGCCACGATCGTAGAAGTAGTCCTGTGAACTCAGCAACAGGCACCCGCCGGCGTCCAGATAACTGCCCAGCGCCGACTCTCCTGCAGCACCCGGGCCGGCAAAACCGCCGAATTCATCACCGCTGAACCATACAACTGCATTGTAGGCGGACAGCTGAACCGCAGTTGGCTCATTGTCCGAGTTGGCGGTGTCCCACACGTCATGCGGCATGGCCAGGTTTGCAAGTGCAGCCGTATAGGCCGCCCGAACGTCAGGGTCATTGTCATCGTCATCGACCAGCAGTACGAAACCAGGCGCACCGGTCGTGAATGACGACTCGGCAAAAGCTGAATCTCCGCACGAGTTCATCGCGCGCACCCGCCAGTAATAGGTGGCAAACGGATCCAGCGTGAGATCAAAAGTGTGCGACGCCTCGGTCGTCGTTGTCGACGCAATCACGCTGGTGTACGCCGCATCGCTTGCGAGAGTGAGTTCGTAGCTGCCGCCCTGACCGCCGTCATCCCAGCGGAATAAAGGAGCCAGCCCGACGCGTTCGGCACCGTCGACAGGCGCTACAGGCACTGGCTGCCCGGCTGGCGCATTGTAAAGCGCCAGCCCGATATCCTGCGACGCGCGGAAAGTGCCGCCATCGTCACCGGTAACAGTCATTGTGAACGTTCCCGGCGTGGCGCCCGGAGTGGCAATGCTCAGCGCGCTGGCTGCCGGTGCGGTGGCAGGGTTAGGTGCAAACGTCGCTGTTGCTCCGGCCGGCGCACCGCTTAGCGACAGCGTAACCGCCGCCGGTACCGCCGGGGGATTGACTCCAAGATCGACGACGTAATCGGCAGACGCGGGCGCACACACTGCGAGTTCATCCGGCGTAACGCTCAGGGTGAAGTCGGCCTGACACTCGCGCGGCGGTGAAAAGCCGTTGACAACAACAGTCGTGGCGGGCGTGCCGGGAACGGCATCGGCGCCCAGGCCGAAGTCGGCGAATGCCTGCCAGATGAGGCAGACATCTTCGCCGCCATAATTATCCACTGCCGCCTGCACGATGCCGTCACGCACATCGGCAAAAGTCGGCTGGCAAATGGTGTTCTTCAGACCTTCATTGACATACAGCATGGCGCGCTGGTTACCAGACCCGCCCATCGCATCGTAAAGATCCGGCGAAAAGCCGTGCTGATCGACCAGCGCCCAGTAAACTTCCCACGCGGCCTGCGCCCAGACCGAGCCAACGCCGTGTGGCGCCACGCGCGAACCTATCGATTCGTAGGTGTCAGGATTGACGCTGTTGTCAGTCGAATACGGAAACGGTCGGATGCCGGGTCCGTCAGGTGCCTGGCCAAACAGATAGGTACCAATACCGCGTACATCCGGGCCGGTATCGCCGACCTCGGCTGTATACACAAGCGCCCACCAGTCAGACAGGCCTTCGCCCGGCTGCTGGTCGCCCTCGAGGCAGAAGGTGTTGAGCGGGCCGCCAACGAGGCGGTTGGAAATACCGTGGCCGTACTCGTGCACGATCACGCCATTATCGAGGTCACCGTCTCGCTCGGGGGTGACCAGGTCGCACGTGTACATTTGCATGCGCCCGGTGAAGCCGTCCGGCAACGTGCCGAAGTTGGCGTTGCAGTTGCCACCGTTTGTTGAATTGTCGTTGGCATCGTCCTGGGCCTCTGCCTCGACCCAGTCCTGGTCGAGAGCAAAATCGCCGCCACGACCATAGTTATTGAGCTGGAAGTTGCCGGCGGCTTCATCGAACCCGTACTGGTACTGCACGTCATGAATGATGTTGTTCCAGTAGAACAGGTTGATGACAGAGGCCGGGATGTGGTTGACAGGATCTACGGTCAGGTTGATTGGCGCAGTGCAGTCCAGCGGCGGCCCACAGTTCACTTGTGCAGCCGGCGGGTTATTGTTGCCATCACGGTCCTCGTAGGCCTCGACATTGTTGCCGCGGGTAATCGTGAAATCGGCACCGGCAAAACCATCCGTGTCGTGCCAGCCGAAGGGTGATGCCGTAGCGTCGGCCGGATCCAACTGAATCGTCCTGCCATCCGCCGGCGGCAGCGGCGCGGTGTGGTTCGGGCTTTCGACAGGCTGCTCGTAAACTTCGTAGGTCGCCGAGTCGACGGCGTCGAAGCGAGTCCAGGTTGTGCCGTCGACCGCGTCGATATTGAACTGGTAAATGTGCTGACTGTCGTTTGTGAACACCAGGAAATTCCACGCCAGCCTGGCGTTGCCGGCCGCAATCGGCACCAGCGTGAGCCGCGCCTCGATTGGCTCCTGCGAAAAAGCAGGTGCGGATAGCACCGTGTACTGATCCGTACCACTCGGTGCCTGCTGGACACTCACGGCACCGGCGGTAGTGCCAAGGTGTGCGGCTGCAGCTGCCACGGCATCGGCGGCGGTTAATGCGGGCGTTGTGGTGTTTACTGCTCCGGCCAGCTGCGGCAGGAACCTGTTATTGACGCTGATGATACGACCGTCGCGATTAACATTCACATGAAGCTGGCCGTTATAAAGCGACAACCCGGCCGCTACCTGCTGCCAGTAGATATGCGTTGCGCCGCTGACGGCTGAATAGACCTTGCTTTCGAGCTCCATATCCGTGAGATCTGCAGCCGACAGGCCGAGCAGCGTTGCATTTGCGTTGACGAAGGCCAGCGCGATGGCTTCGTGATCGCCGGATTGCGATCCGGTCAGATACCCGGTGTGGTTGGACAGCGTACGCGTAACGCCGCTGGCGTGATCTATCGAATAACCCAGTGAAGTTATTGACGCCTCCAGCGCGTCAAGCGCGACCTGTTGCGCCGCCGTTGGCACCACATTCAGCCCTGCATTTAGCGCCGGTCGAGCATCGTAATCGCGCTTTACAGCGTCGCGGGTTACCGCCTGCGCCGGTGTGGTAAAAAATGACGTGCTGAGGAAAACGACGATAACAAAGCGACTGAAGCGCAACATGGCCTGTACTCCTGGTGAGAGGCGCGATGCTTTTCCGGACAGCTGCCCGGCTCGCACTGCAGACAAGAGCTGCAGGCCTTTCGCGACGCCTCAACGGAATTGTTGAATATGGGACTGAGGGTAGGCGTGTGCCTGTGCACAACCTATCCGGGAAATCCCTCAGCGCCGCAGGAGTAGCCGCCCAGCAGAGGTACGATGCGAGCGGCTCCCGCCGGCCGCCAACCTTTTGCCCATGCTGTGTAAAAATCTGGCGGCCTCTGTAGACTATTGACCCTGACAGCCAGCTTATCGAGAGGCCACGATGCGATTAGTCCACGGTTTATTCGCTTTAATCCTGGCGTTGCTGCTTGCGTCCTGTGTCACCAACCGCGGCGCGACGCCGGCGGAAAAACGCGATGCGATACAGGAAATGAAAAACGACGTGCTGCAGCAGCTTTATCGGCAGAAAAGGAGCGCCCGGGCCGAGGTTGCCGAAGCGCCCGGCTATGCAGTGTTCAGCAACGCCAATGTCAACCTCATACTGGCCAGTTTTGGCGGTGGGTATGGGGTCGTGCACAACAACGAAACCGGCCGCGATACTTACATGCGCATGGGTGAGGTCGGTATCGGCCTGGGTGCCGGCGTAAAAGACTATCGCGTGGTGTTTGTGTTTCACGACAGCGAGACAATGAATGACTTCATCGAGCATGGATGGGCATTCGGCGGTCAGGCTGATGCGGCTGCGAAGGCTGGTGACAAGGGCGCTGCCGTCGGCGGAGAAGCAATTGTCGACGACGTGTCGATCTACCAGCTCACCGAAAGCGGTCTGGCGCTGCAGGCCACCGTCAAGGGGACCAAATACTGGCGCGACGGCAAGCTGAACTGATCGGCATCTGGCTCAGCGCAGGTCACGCCGGTAAAGAACACGCGGCCTTCGGCAGCGCTCTAGGCCAGCTGCGCCAGGTATTGCGGCAGCATTTCCCGCCAGGTTTGCCAGTCGTGAGGCCATTCAGGCCCCCAGGAGTCGACCCGGTTTGGAATTCCCTTGCTGCCCAGCACATGCGCCATCCGCCAGGACTCGCCGATATCCTCGTGATCACCCTCGCCGCTCGCCAGGAGTATGAAACGCGTACGAAGCTGGTCGAGCAGCGGGCCTTCCAGCCCTGACAGGAAGTGCAGCGGCGAAGAATAATAGAAATCCTGGTTTATGCCGTGATTGAGCAGCTTTGACAGGTCATAGGTGCCGCTCATGCCAACGGCCGCACGAAAGGCATCCGGATGGCGGCACACGGTCGCCACTGCATTGAATGCGCCGATCGAGGCACCGGCTGTAATGATCTCTATGTCACCAGATTTACAGTCATTACGGATAGCCGGCATGACTTCATGATAAATGTAGGCGTCGAACAGGTTTTGCACCCGCGAGCGATATTCAGTCGAATGCTCACCTGTAACCCAGGTGTGGCCCGCAACGCTGTCTGTCGAGTAAACCTTGATCTTTCCGGCATCGATGAGCGGCGCGAGACTGTGGATAAGGTGAAAACGCTCTACCTCCTCGGCGTCCCCGCCTGCCGTGGGAAACAACAGCACCGGCGTACCGTAATGACCCCAGCGCACCAGCTGAATGTGCTGCTCCAGCCGCTGCGTGTACCAATGCGTAATCTCTTTGTGCATATCAGGCCGCGCTGTCCTGTTGCCGCCACTGCTGAATGCGATCCCAGAACAGCTGAGTAAATTCCTCTACTTCATGCTCCGGGTACAGCGCCTCCACCTTTTGTCGTACGGCATCGTAGGCTGCGTCGGAACCGAAAAACTCCAGTGCAACCTCATCGAGATCGCCCAGGTGCTTTTCGCAAAACTCGCCAAAGCGATCGTACTCGAAATGGGCCATCGCGAGCCGGGAATAGTCGGCCAGCTTGTCCTCAAAGGGCTTGTCTTCAGCGGCAATCGCGAAGTATTGCTGCCAGTTGAGCGTCGGCATGATGCGATCGGTTGCTGCACAAAAGACTGACCAGCGCAGGTTGGCCTTTATCAGCCACGGGAAATGAAAATGCAGCGAACTTACCTGGGAATCCGGGCACGCATTGGCGAAATCAATCGGCCGCCATACGCCTTTGCCCCGCAGCGCTTCGCAGGAATTGAAATCCCAGCCGAAAAACGCATTGATAACCATGGTCATGTCCGCGAGAAGTTTTTCGTCTTCTGCAGACAGAAAATGGGTATCCATACGGTAGCGGTCATGTAACGGCGCTGCCGGATCATAATTGACGAAACGCCACTGCGGACCCAACCCCAGGCAGCGCACAAAAGCGTCGTTCGGCAACACCGCTTCCTGCAGGTGCATTACCCGCGTGCCGCTCTTGTCGTAGGCATCGTGCAGCGCTTCCCGATCGTGAATCGCAGTCACGCCAACCCATGCGCCACCATCATAGGGCTTCATAAACAGCGGATAGCCAATACGGTCACCAATCTCGCCCAGATCGAACAGGTTTGCGTACTGTTGCAAAGTCGGCTGCAGATCCGGGGTCTCGGCATACTCCTTTGGCGGCACCAGCCAGGTGTCGGGCACCGGAAAACCCAGCCGCATCATGGCGCAGTAACTCGTGTGTTTTTCCATTGCCGTCAGTGACCATGGATTGTTGAACACGTACAGGTCGTCGGTAAGTATCGACTTCTTTATCCACTCACGCGAAGTGTGGTACCAGTGTGTCAGGCGGTCGATCACGACATCGTAACGACACTCCTGGCGCAGGTCGAAAGGTTCAATATGCACGCGCTCCACTTCGAAACGCTGCGTTTCATTCCCGGTCTTTATTTCGAGGTCGAGTTTCCGCAGCAATCCTTCGTAACAGATTGGCCAGCAGATGTCGGCCCCGAGTGAAAGCCCTATTCGGCGAGTTCGCGTTGCCATTGTCGTGTAAATCCTGTCAAAAGTAGTTCGTGATTAGTACCAGTCTATTCGTAAACCAGCCAAAGCGGGCCGGGAAACAGCCACGAAAGCCCGGTGCGCAGCCGATCCCGCCAGTTTTCCCAGTTGTGGGCGTCACGAGCCTCCTCGAATCGCACTTCGATGCCCTCGGCCTGCAGACGCGGAACGAGTGAGCGGTTTTCGTAGATCAGCGATTCGTAGATACCACAACTGAGATAGATGCGATTTGCTACCGGGCCGGGACCCTTGCGGAATTCATTCATGAATTGCACCACCGGGTCGAAAACCGGGCCACGCTGGTGGCGCCCCAGGTCGCTGAACGCAAAGGACCCCGATTGCAGCAACAGCCTGCCAAACAGACCGGGGTTGCGCCAGGCGGTATGCAATGCCGCCACCCCGCCAAAGCTGGCGCCCATCAGGCAGCGTGACTGCGGCTCGTCCAGCAGCGGATAGCGGTCTGTCAGCTGTGTCAGCAATTCGTTGGCGACGAAATCCGCGTGCATATCGTTACCGGAATACTCTATCAACCGGTCCGGCGACTGTATCAGCGCCGCTATCAGTGGCGGTATCTCAAGCGCCTGGATGAGATTGTCCAGCACCGTCTGCAGCGCAGCAAAATTCAGGTAATCGTTGCCGTCATGCACGACCAGCAGCGGGTAGCGTCGATTCTTGCGAAACCGGGCCGGCAGATAAATAACAGCTTCGCGCTGCTCGCCAAAAACTGCGCTATCGAAGTGCAATTGCTCCAGTGACCCGGAGCGGACGGAAGGATCATGCTGCGTCCAGTCGGGCCGCTCATAGCCGTAACCCTGGCATACAGAGTTCGCGCCAAACGGGTCGTGCGCCAGCACGTCATTGAGCGGGTCGAGGATCAGCTCCCGGTGGCCATTGCTGACAACCTCGAACTTGTACTCGATGCGCGAACCCCTTGGCAGTTCAATCGTTGTCGCCCAAAGGTCGGAATCAGCCAGTTGCTGAAACGGCTGTGCCGTATCGAGACCGGCAATCCAGCACCTCAGGAAAACCTCGTCGGCCTGGCCGTGATAGACAAAAGTTACATCGCTGCCGTCAACCAGGGGGAATTCCGTCTCTTTGATAAAGACCTCGAGCGCGGCAGGCGCCGGTGACCCCTTGCGGAACAGTTGTCGCAGCTGCGGGTTCATGACGTGCGAAAACTCTCTAAACCGCCATCCTTTGCGATGCGCCGTGCGTTGCTGGCGGAGACAACGGCAGCACCGGAAAAATGCAGGGCGGTGCCATTGTCCATCGCGATGCACTGATCGGGAGCAAAGCGCCGCGACAACAGCTCCATTCGTGCACGATCCTTGTCACGTAACCTTGCCGCGGCGTCGGGAAAGAAAATAAAACCGGGCAGCAGCCCGAAACCTGCACCGAAAATCTCGGGCTCGCGCCGCCCGTGCGGCGCACGATCATGGAACAACACAATACGTTGCGCGAGCGCCATCGCCCCGGCGGACCAGGCAACCACATGCGTATCTTTGATTAGCTCTTCGACTCCAAACAGGCGCATGCGGTTGAGAATGATGGCCAGGTTGCCGCCGGTGATGACCAGACCGGCCGACCGCTGCAACACCTGTCGCACGGCATCGCGGTGACGAGACAAGTGCTCGGAAGGCTTATCCGCCAGCACTTCGTCACACTGCATGTTTATCGCCTGTGTGCGCTCGAGATGATGACGGTCGAGCGCCCGCAACTGCTCAATCGCATGGCGCTGCTCGACGGCCAGCATTTCTGCATCGCCCTTTGTCTTCAGAAGCTTTCGCGCCGCAGTCGCCAGTTGCCGCAGGCGCAGGCGGTATAACCGCTGCTGCCCCTTCAGTTGGTCCTGGCGCGCGCGACAGGCGGCAGCAAGCTCCGCATCAGTGGCAAAGACCGCTTCGGCACGTTGATACAGGGCGAGATCCTCGAGTGGCCGGCCGAGCGCCTGGCGCACATGATCGATATCTGCCTCGGCCTCCTTCAGGCCGGCCGATATCACGGCCAGCGTGCCGGAAGGTACGCCGGCTGCATCACAGGCTTCCCCCAGGTTGGGCGTCGGCCGCTGCGGCCCCAGCATCAGCCTGACCGGGCTCATAACGGCACCGGGCAAACCGGCCCGATGGAATCGCGAGGCCTGGTTGCTGCTGCAGATACAGGCACTGTAGTAATGACACGCTGGAACATGAGACGGCGAGTGTACCCGTATTCACCCGGCCGGCAAGCAATACCGGCGGGCAGCGCCGGGTCGGGCATAACGCGAAAAAGGCCCTCAGCCGCCGACGTCGGCACCTTGCTGCTGCGCCGCAATCCAGCGGTCAATCTCAGCCTCCAGCATGACCAGCGGCAACGCGCCGTTGCCCAGCAGAGTGTCGTGAAATTCACGCAAATCGAATGAGCCGCCCAGGGCCTGCTCGGCGCGGCGTCGCAGCTCCAGTATTTTCAACTCGCCGAGCTTGTACGACAGCGCCTGGCCGGGCCACGAGATATAGCGGTCGACCTCGGCGCGTACGTTAGCCTGCGACAGCGACGTATTCTGCGCCAGGTAGTCCAGCCCCTGCTGCCGGCTCCAGCCCTGCGAGTGGATACCGGTATCGATCACCAGCCGGCAGGCGCGCCACATCTCATAGCTGAGACGGCCAAAATGATCATAGGGAGTCTGGTACACGCCCATCTCAATACCCAGCTTCTCGGCATAAAGCCCCCAACCCTCGCCGAATGCCGACAGGTACAGGTTGCGACGAAACTCGGGGACGTCGTCCAGCTCCTGCGACAACGCACCCTGGTGATGATGACCCGGTGCTGCCTCATGCAACGTGAGCGCAGTCAGCTCATACAGCGGCCGCTGGTCGAGCCGGTATGTATTGAGCCAGTAGGCACCGCCACGCACACCACCCAGGGGCGCCGGATTGTAAGACGCAGTCGTATAGTTCGGCGCGATCTCGTCGGGTACCGGCACGATGCCGTAGGGCAGGCGCGGCAGCTTGCCAAAAAACCTGGGCATCACGTAATCGATGCGCTTGGCAATCCAGCTAGCCTCTTTCAGCAACTCCTCGGGGGAGCTGGCATAAAACCCAGGGTCGGTGCGCAGGAACTCGGTGAATTCATCAAAACTTCCGGTGAAGCCCAGCTCATCGATGACCTGCCGCATCTCGTTGCGAATGCGCGCCACTTCGGCCAGGCCAATACGGTGGATCTCATCCGGGTCCATATCGGCGGTAACGTAACGGCGAATCGCAAAACGATAGTAGTCCGCGCCGCCATTCATAGCGCTGGCGCCTACCGTTGCGGTAGCCGCCGCAAGATAGTCCTTGCTCATGAACTCATGCAGCCGGGCAAAGGCCGGCATCGCTGCAGTGGCTATCGCCTCTCTGGCTGCACTACGCAGCTGCTCCTGCTCGGCGGCGGCAAGCCGCTCACTCATGGTTTCAAACGGCTGGTACAGGCTGCTTTGCGCCGGGTCATCTTTTACCTGTGCCAGGACGCCCGGCAATACGCCTTCCACCACGATACGTGGCAGCGTAAACCCGGTTTCAATACCACGCTGCATATTGGTAATGTTTTCATCGAACCAGCGCGGGAAATCACGAATCCGGTCTATGTACTGGCGGTACGCCTCAGCGGACTCCATACGCACACCATCGCTGGCACGCAGTGCGCCCATATAAAAACCCCAGAACGTATTGAGCGGTATCCGCGCCAGGTCCAGCTCATGTGCTGCCAGCGAGTCGCGCAGCACCCAGTCGAGCAACTCGGCGTTGATCAGGTCTGCATGTTCGAGCTCATTACGCGGCAGTTGACCGAGCTGCGCAAGCAACACACTTTCAAACTCCCGCTGTCGCTGCAGCGTTGCGGCGCTCACGCTACCGAGCCTGTCGTTGTAGTCGGTCATGCCGGCTCGCGTTGCGAGCGTCGGAAATTCACGCAGCTGATACGCGCGATGTTGAGCAATCAGCTCCGCCAGCTCATCTGATGCGCCACTGCCGGGCGTCGTTGCCGGACTGGTAGCACAACCAGGCAAAGCCAGGGCGTACAGCGCCAATATCGCTACGGGTATGATCGAGGGGATATTCCTCATGGCAGAATCTCCGGTTGCGGAACGGCAAAGCCTAATCGCTGTTGACCATGCTTAACAACTGCGGGCTGCAGGCACAGCCAGAACCGCATACCGGGCCACCAAACCGCTCGATCGGGGCGGTTTCTTGTTATATTTCAGCAGCTATGTGGAAAAAATATCTTTGCATCATCGGATTCTGCCTGTCAGCCGCGCCGGCGGTACAGGCAGAGTGGTACACCGGCACCGCCGCCATACTCGAAGACACCGTGCAGATCGAATTCTGGCACGACAATCCTGACTACGCTGACCGCTGTATTTCCGGCGTGCAGGACGAGATGCGCCGTATCGACGTGATGATCAGCGCCGACAACCCGAAGTCCGAAATGGCAAAGATCAACCGCAAAGCGGCGCGTCGGCCGGTAACTGTCAGCACTGAGCTTTATGGCCTGATTGAAAAGGCACTGCGCTTCGGCGCCGTAACTCGCGGCGCTTTTGACATTACTTTTGCCAGCGTCGGGTTTCTGTACGATTACGAGAAACGCGTTCGCCCCGACAGCAAGAAAACGAAAAAGGCGCTGCAGGTTGTCGACTACCGGCTGGTACAGACCAACCGGCGCGAACGCACGGTGCACTTCCTAAAAGACGGCATGCGCATAGATATCAGCGGTATCGGCAAGGGACACGCCGTCGACCGCGCGATAAAAACGCTGGCCGCCTGCGGCGCCATGCATGCGCTGGTCAGCGCCGGCGGCGACACCCGGGCGATGAGTGATCGCCGCGGCAAGCCATGGGTGGTAGAGATACGGAATCCTCGCGCCGGTGACCAAGTTTACCAGGTACGCATCCCGCTCAATGACCAGGCGATTTCGACTTCAGGCGATTACGAACGGGCTTTCGAACAGGACGGCGTGCGTTATCACCAGATCATCAACCCGCGCACCGGTAATTCGCCCAGCGATGTACGCAGCGTCAGCGTAGTGGGTCCCGACGGCATCTGGTGTGATGCACTGGCAACCGGGATTTTTGTCCTTGGCATCACCGAGGGCATGGAGGTTATTGAATCGCTCGATGGCTACGAGGCCTACCTTGTCGATCATAACGGCGGCCATCACCGCACATCCGGGCTGCAGACCCACTGCGATCACGTCGCCCACCCTGCCCATAATTGAGTTTCGCGGCTGGCGCGCCCAGCAGCAATCGTCGCAGGTATTTTTCGGCTGGCGCCGCCGTTACAGTTTCAATTGCCGAATTCCAGCACTGAGAACCGTGCGCCGGGGGTAAGCACCTGCAACGACTGCAGCTCATGCAGGGCTACTTCAAATTCGCCCTTGGCTCCAGCCAGCAGCAGAAATTCTTTGCCCTCACTTGTTTTCGTATCCCTGGCCACGCCGCGACTGCGTGTTCCATCGCGGGTGACCAGTTCTACTTCATAGCCGTGCAGGCAGACAACTTCAATATGGTCATGAAGACTGCAGTCGATATTGCGTATGTTTGGCCGCTCCGTTGCAGTCATGACTCCTCAGTTGTGCGACATCGTTTGCTGCACCTGCTGCCATGACTCGCCGAAGTCGCGACTGACCAGGTGCACACGGCCGTAGCCACACAGGGCTTCGATCTGCTCTGCTGCAGGAATCGCGACACGGCAACTATGGAAGCTGAGAATCTCATTTTTCACCCAATCCGTCGCCCCGTTGCGCTGAAAATACAGCGTCGTCGGCGTCGAGAGAGGCTTCTCTGTCTGGACGAACAAGCCGGCATCGGTTTCAAACGCCGCAACCATGTGCTTCAGGATTTTGGCAGGTGCCGCAAACGGCCTGATCTCGCCCGTCTTGCGATCAACCACAACCACTCGTGGCTGTTTCATCAGCAGCGCATGGTCACGGCCGATGATATAAACATCATCCCCGGTTATCGAGTGCGAAACCCGCAGCGCCTGCTTTCTGCCAACATTGTAGTCGCTGGTCTGTTTCCAGCTCTGGCCGGCATCGACTGAAACCAGGAAATTAAACTGGTTATCGACAAGCAGCAGGCCCTGTTCACCAATTTTAAAGGCATTATTCACAAAGAAGCCACCTGGCAGCGTGGTCACCTGCTGCAGCGAACTACCACTGTTGCGCAGCAGGCCACCGGCCTGGCTGTAAAACCACTCTGAACCGGCGACGCTGCCAATGTGAGACAGCCGGTCGACGGCCGGGTTATCAAGAATCAACAAGCGGCCTTCGCGGCTCCTTGCGACCATCCCGAGGTCGCCCGATGCCCAACCTGATTGTGAAAGCAGAATCGGGTTGCTCGCACCACTCGCGCCAAACCTGCGATCCTGCCGCGCAAGCTTGATTGCGTCATCAGCATACAATCCAAGAACAATCTCTCGTATCTCGGTCAACCTGTCGTTGACGTAGCTGTACTCCGGGACAATCACATCAGCAGGCTTGATTGTTTCCGCCAGTTCCGGGTAGTACTTCTGGAAATAGCGCTGCTCGGGCCCCGGGTTCTCAAATGGCAGAATGTACACCTGGCTGCCTTCGCCACCGGGCTTGCCCGGCTCCTGGATCAGGTACAGCAGCCCGAGATGGGTAATCTTCCCGGCCTCGATCTGAAACTCCCTGTTAATCGGCAATTTCGCGTATGTCGTGGTCGTAATTGTGCCGTTGGCAATGGTGCTGTAAGTGCCACTGCTGCCGAGGACTCGGGTAATTCCTTCCAGCGTGTACTTACCCGGCTTCAGTTTCTCAACGAAAAAACCGTCATGCGCGCTGCTGTTACGGCCTGGCTTCAGCACCACTGTGGCGTTGTTCCACATATTCGGGCCGAGCTGAAGTACGACGAGCCCGTGCCTGTCCAGCGAGTTGGGCAGTTTTTTGAGTTTCACTTTCTTGGCATGAGCCGCTGGTGACAGCGCCATCACGGCGGCGAGACCAAGCGCCACAAGGATGCCGCTTGTTGCACGGACGGATTGATACTGAGCCATGGTTCTGCGCCTGCGTTGATAGGAAACGCGATTGTTGCAACAGCACCGCAGAAAAAACGTGAGTCAGCGCACAGCCGGCGCTGCAGCTGCTTGTCATAACCCGGGCAGGTCTAGCCTGAGGCGGAAATACCCCGGTCAGGTCGGGGATAAACAAGCCCACCGGCACACTGCTTGCGATCGAATGGGCGCCAGGCATCCGGGTGCTGGGCGAGCCGATCGAAAATTGCCCACAGCACCGACGGGTTGTGACCGAGCCCGCAGTGACTGCCATAAACGCGAATATTCTCGGTGTGATCGGCCTCGACTTCCAGCGAGCACTGCCACGGCACGACACCATCGCTACGACTGTATATCGCGGTACACGGCACGGGCGGCACGCGATAGCCATGGTCGAGCGCTTCGGGCGCGATCGGATCAATATGATCCATGTGGATTTCGTTGTACAACCAGGTTGCCGCCGTGTGCTCATGGTGCCGCAAGGGTGCACCGAGAGTAATTACCATGCGCACGTCGTCCGGGGCACGCCACGCAAGCTCGCGGGCATAAACACCACCGAGGCTCCAGCCAATCAGGCTGACACGGCGATCGTATCGCTGCCGCAGCTCGTGCATACGTGCCAGCACCGCACCATCATCAATAGTCGATGGGCCGAGGTTGCGACCCAGTTTCCAGCGATGCCCCATGTAGCCGAGTTTCTTGAGAATGTGTCGCAGCGGAAAAGTGGACCGGCCACTTGCAAGGAAACCCGGCAGCACCAGCACGGCATGCCCGTCACCACGTGGCGCCATGCGGAGCAGCGGGTATAGCCAGCCGTATGCCGCAAGCTCGGCAATCGCGCGGGTTTCCATCGCCTGCCGCAGCAGCGATGGCTTACGGATGTTGCTCGCGTTGTTGTCGGCTTGCGGTTTGATCACTGCAGACATTGGTCACCGATCTTGTTTCTTGCTTCTCACGATACACCATTTGCAAATTCGCGGCTGGCCGCTCTCGCGCCCCAATAATCGTCGAACCGGCCCGGCTGGTTCGACTCCTTTTACCCCCAATTAACCACCAGCCGCGACGCTGATCACAATATCGCATCATCGGAATGCCGGAACCGGCCGAACGGCGAGAGAACTTTTACGGCGTCGTGCCGGCGCAGCGGAGGCAGGACGCCGAAACAAGCCGGCCCGATTCGAGCGAGGCAGGATGCCGAGTGAGATTAAGCCGAAAAAGATTCCGCGCCGATTGGCGCATGTCGCGCGCAGTCGCAGCTCAAACGACTGACGTCGCTGCCGCAGTCGCGGCGTAGGAATCATCGAGACACTGACAATAAAAAGAGGGGTCCGGCATAATTTCGCGGCACGACACTGCACTGATCATGACTTTTCCGTTGTAGCTCACCACTGGCTGGAACAACCCGAGGCCATGCGCGACCGGACCCAGACCGTAAATGGCAACCATCCGCGAGCCCATCGAATAAAGTGGCTGCTGAGCACCAGGCACATTGGTAATGATCAGGTTATAGAAAAGCGGCAGCCGCCTCGCCAGCCCGCTGCGCCCGTACGCGCGCGCCAGTAATCCGGTGGTCATAGAGGGCAGGAATTGCGCCGCATCAGCGGCAAGCGAGGGCCCGATAGTAGCGGTGAGCTTTTTCGCCCGCCTGCTGGCCTCGGTTACCGCCGCCAGCCGTTCGAGCGGGGCGGCAAAATCGCTGCCGACCGGCAGACTCATGGTTGTCACCTGGTTGCCTTCAGCACCTCGTTGCGAATCGGGTCGTGCCGAAACTGGCGCCATCGCAACCAGACTCTCTTCGGGTAACTCATTCTTTTCCAGCAGGTACCTGCGCAATGCGCCACCGCATATACTTACCACGACATCGTTTACCGTGGCGCCTGGTACTGCGTTTTTCATTGCGCGAATTTTGTCGAGCGGAAAGCTGCGGCCATCAAAGACGCGATGGGCAGACACGTTATCGTTGAAACGCGTCCTCGGTACCTTGAGCTGCAGGCCGAAGTCGCCGGTCACCACACCCTTGCCGACACGCGCGGCGGCCGGAATATTGCGCAGGGCAAATTTCGCCATATCCAGCGGCTGACGGATGCTTCGTACCGCCGAACGCCCGAGCAAGCCCATCCGGGTGGGATGACCCTCCGGCTGCCAGTCAGGCACTGCGTCGCCGGGCTCCACCTCTGGCGTCAAGCCATGAAAAGCGCTGGCGATTTCAGCAGCCGATACACCATCTACCGCGGCGTGATGGAATTTGCTGACCACCGCAAAGCTGCCCGGCGGTACTCCGGCGACGTTATCGAGTCCTTCTATCACCCACGCTTCCCACAGTGGCTTGCTGCTGTCGAGCGGACGCGCGTGCAGCCGCGCGGTCTGGATACATAATTGCCGCCAGTCTCCTGGTTTTGGCAAAGCGATGTGGCGAATGTGGTATTCGAGATTAAATTCCGGATCTTCAATCCAGTAAGGGTGATCAAACTCCAGCGGCACATGCACGGCACGCCGGCGAAATGCCCGCGCGGTATGCAGCCGTTGCTGGTAGAAGCGCAGGATATCCTTGAATCCGACCTTTCCGCCCGGCGCCGTCGACTGATCGTAGATCGCCAGGCTGCCGATGTGCATCGGCATCTGCCCGGTCTCCAGGTACAGGAACGCGGCGTCGAGCCCCGATAGCTGCTGCATGCATTATTCTCCCGCCGGCAACGGCAACGCAGTGAGCCGGTCTGGTTGCAGCTTAACGCATGTAGTACTGCCGGGGCAGGACAGGCAGGTTCCCACGCAGTGGCCGGGGCGTGTACGATCAGACACGACGCAAGTGAGACTGGCAGCCATGACCACCGATTCCATTCGCTACACCCTGCGCGACCAGGTCGCAACGATCGAGATTGACGATGGCAAGCGTAATGCGCTATCGCCGCAGCTGCTGCGCGAGATCAACCAGGCATTCGATCGCGCCGAGCAGGACCAGGCAATTGTGATACTGACCGGAAGGGAGTCGGTTTTTTCCGCGGGCTTTGATCTCAAGGTAATGAAAGGCGGCGGTAGCAACGCGCTGCGCATGCTTGGTGCAGGCTACGCCCTGACGGCCCGGATCATGGGCTACCCCTACCCGGTCATTGCCGCATGCAATGGTCATGTGCTGGCGATGGGCGTGTTTATGATGCTGTCGGCCGATTACGTGATCGGCAGCCGTGGCGATTTCAAAATTGCAGCCAACGAAGTTGCCATCGGCCTGACGATGCCGCGGGTGGCAGCAGCGATGCTGCGTCACCGCCTCAAACCGGCTGACTACCAACGCGCTGTAACCCTGTCGCAATATTTTGATGTGGAAACAGCACTGCAAGCCGGGTTTTTTGACGAACTCGTCGAACCCGACCGGCTACTGCTGCGAGCCAACGAAATTGCCACCGATGCAAAACAACTCGACCGGCACGCACACAAAGCCTCAAAGCGCAGAATACGTGGCGCATTAATCCGTAAAATTCGCCTCAGCATCCCACTGGACCTGCTCGATGCCGCATTGCTTGGCTTGCGCCGCGCCCGCGCCCGCGCCCGCGCCCGCTGAATTTCTAAACCCGCCTCAGGTAAACAACCAGTCCACTATGAACACGCTATCCATATTCGACCTGGCCTTTTTCGCCACCGAGAGTGAACAAAGCCCGAAGCATGTCGCCGGCCTGATTACATTGCGCAAACCCGACGGAGCGCCTGTCGATTACGTCGAACAACTGGCCGCCGAAATACGATCCCACAACAAGCCAACGCCACCATATAACCAGGTTATTGATTTTGTCGGCGGCGGCTTGCCGCGCTGGCGCGAGGCGGAACACTTCGACATTGCAGACCATGTATTGCTGCATCAGCCCGAGCAGCCGCTGGATATGGCCGCCCTGACCCGCTTTGCTGCCAACCTGCACGGGCCGATGCTGTCGCGCGACCGACCGCTGTGGGAATTCCACTTTATTGATAATGTCGATCGCGGGCGTTTTGCGATCTATGCAAAAACGCACCACTCATATGCCGATGGCGTCACGCTCACTGCCTGGATGAACCGCTCTCTTGCCGTCAGGCCGGGAACCGGTAACTGGGTGCCGGTGTGGGCTCTGGACCATTCAAAGCAGCGCCGTGAGTCAGACCGCGTGCAGCAAAACCTGCTGCAAAAACTGCTGCTCGGGTCGCGCAAGCAATTTATCAATGTCCTGGGTTTTGCCAAACTGGGCGCGCAGCTGTGGCTGGAGCGCTTCGGCCTGACACGCAACGCCGTCGCGGTACCGTTTCGCGCCACCGGCGAAACACCGCTGACCGGCAGCGTCAGTTCGGCGCGGCAGCTTGCCGTAGCGGCTGTCGACATGGAACGCGTGCAGACGATCCGCTCGCTGACCCGCTCGACCCTCAATCATGTCGCCCTCACCTGCATCGACGGGGCGCTGCATCACTACCTGGAAGATCTCGGCGTACAGCTGGAGCAGCCGATCACCATCCAGATGCCGGTATCGCTGCGTCGCGAAGGTGACGAAAAGGCAGGCAACCAGATCGGCATCGTGCTTGTTGACCTGGCACAGCGCACCACTGATCCCTACGTGCGGTTGCGCGAGATCGGTTTCACGCTGCGCAATGTGCGCAGCCAGGTTGACGGTGTGCCGCCGGGTTCAGTAATGCACTACACGCTGGCACTGGGTGTCTTCGCACAGCTGGCCGAGTTTTTGCGTCTTACCGATGTGTTGCCACCGGTTGGCAACACGCTGGTCTCTAATGTACCCGGGCCGAAAAAACCACTCTTCCTTGGCGATGCAGAAGTGGAGACTATCGTGCCGATCAGCACGCTGACCCCGGGCAACCGGCTCAACATCACGCTGTACAGCTACGCCGGTACGCTGTATTTCGGACTGGTGGGAACCGAAGAGCTCGGCGACCTGCAGTCACTTGCCGGACACATCGAGCGTGCTTTCGTCGAACTGGAACAGGCAGTGCAGACGCCGGCATCCGGTGGGCGCTGAGCCAATGCCGCAGATCACGCTGTTGGGATGGCTGCATACCGCTGCAGGCGGCTTTGCCATTATTGTCGGGGTCGTCGCGCTGATCCGGCACAAACTGCTGGCGAGCACAAACCTCGCCGGGCGTTTGTACCTGGCGGCGACATTGCTTACTGCAGTTACTGCGCTGGGTATATACCAGCACGGCGGCTTTGGCGTCGCCCATGCGCTCGCTGTCCTGACTTTGCTTGCCCTGGCAGCCGGATTTACTGCAGAAAGAACCAGCCTGTTTGGCGCTGCCGGACGCTTCGTGGCGCCGTTAAGCTACCTGGCGACGCTTTTGTTCCATGCCATTCCCGCCGTGACCGATGCGACATTGCGGCTGCCGGTCGGCGACCCGCTGTTGAACTCAATCGAAGACCCGCGCCTGAAGACTACCTATCTGGCTCTGCTGCTTGCATTCATCGTTGGCGCGATAGCACAGACACGCTGGCTCGCCCGCCAGGGTCGTGCGGCCCGCTGACGATATCCTGAATCAGTGCTCGACGTGTACGCGCGGATCGACACAACGCGCGTTGCCATCATTAACGAATAAAGTGTACTCGTAGTCGCCGGCTACGACGTAGTCCGGAACTTCGATACTGATTTCTTCGCGGTCGGAGTTATTGGTGCCGATGAGCCACGTGTTGGAAAGGTCTTTCGCCACGACCGAGACCGACCCAAATGGCCGCGGATCGCCACCAGGGTTATTCGGTGTTAGCTTGAAAACGAGTGTCGCGTTGCGATTGGCGCACACGTTTCGCGGCGCTACCGTCATGGCGTTGGGATTCGTATTGAAATTGACGCTGGGTGCGCTCGGCCCGCTCGCACCCGGGTTGCTGCAGTTCGCCGGTACATTGAGGATGTCGCATGTCGGCGACTGGATTCCGAGCTGGTTCATTTGTGGGCCATAGGTGGCACAACTGGCTAACAATACTGCGCCTGGGAGCCATAATATTCGCTTGTTCATCGATCTTCTCCTGCCGGGACACACCTGTACTGAGCATAGTCGAAAATTTCTATTCCGCCAGCGAGACCATTCGCTCAAAGCGCGCGTCGTGGCGCAAACTCCCGATGTTCGGGTCACCGGCCAGCAGGCGGGTTGAGTAACCCAGGTCAACGGCTGTCGAAAATGCTGCCAGAGCCGCCTTTTCGTCACCCAGCCGTGTATGCATCAGTCCGTCGATATAGTGGACATAGGGATCGTCCGCCGCCAGCGCTTTTGACCGCCCGATCAGCTCGGCCGCCCGCTCGTGCTGCCCCAGCGCGGTGCGGATCCAGGCAAGATCCATGAGAATAAGCGGATCATTGGGGTTAACACGCAATGCACTGTCGGCAAGCTGCGCGGCAATCTCATACTGCTGCCGTGCCGGCTGCGGCTGCTCAGCAACCCACAATGCGTCCGCCAGGTTGATGCGAGCAAGGTAATCATTTTCCTGCAGCTCCACAGCACGCTCGTGGTGCTCGATCGCCGCATCAAAATCACCCAGGTAATATTTCATCAACCCCAGATTACTGTAAGCACCCTTGGTCGGTTCGAGCGCGAGCACCCGTTCGAAGGCCTCTGCCGACTCAGCAAACCTGCCCTGCAGCATGTACGCGGAAGCGAGATTGCCCAACCCGCGCATGTCGCCGGGATCGAGGGCTACGACGTATTCGTATTGCCTGGCCGCTTCGGCAAAACGCCCGGTCTGAAAAAGAAAGACACCGAGAGTATTAAATGCATCGGCATTACCAGGATGAATATTTACAGCCTGCCGCAGGCTGGCTTCCGCATCTTCAGGCCGTTTCATGCGCTGATAGGTTCGACCCAGGCCAATCAGCGCATCGACACTCGATGGATCCTTTCGCAGTGCACGCTGGTACTGGGCCTCGGCATCGGCGTACTGGCCGGTCGAAACATACAAGTCGCCAAGTGCCGTGTGGACGATATCCAGGTTGGGGTTGAGCGCCAGCGCCGTGCTGCACGCTGCCTGCGCCTTTTCGATGTAGGACGAGTCGTCGACCTCAGTGTATCCCCTCACGTACGTAGCGCATCTGCCGGCGTGAGCAGCAGCGTATTCCGGGTCAACTTCCAGCGCCGCATCGAACCACCCGAGTGCCGCAGTGATACTGCCGATCGATGCCGGTCCTCGCGCCGTGTCGATGCCGCGGCGGTAAAGCACGTACGCGTCTACAGACGGATCGTCCTCGATATTCAGTGCAGCGGCCTGCACTTCCGGTGGCAGCGCCACCCGGACATTGGCAACCGTCAGGCTGGTAATTTCGTCGCGTACGTCAAAAAACGCGTCACGCGGCTTTTGGAACTGTCGGCCAAGCACATGAAAACCGGTTTCGGCGTCGATCATCTGCACCGCAACCCGCATCTCGTTGCCCGCCACTTCGACGCTGCCTTGCAGGTACAGCTGAACCCGCAGCCGTTCGCGCACCTGTTGAGATGAGCTGTTTGGAGACAACGAGTGTGAATCGCCACGCGCTGCAACGTGCAAACCGGGTACGCGCGACAGGCGGACAATTACATCTTCGGCAAGCCCGTTGGCGAATATACCGGTCTCTTCGCTGCCATCGATACTCAGGAAAGGTAAAACCGCGATTGAGTTTTCGACGATTGGTGGTGGCTCATAACTCAGCTTACGAACCTCTGGCACATCGGCACTGGGCAGCCCGATATTCCGGTCATAGATATACACGGCTACTGCCGCAATTCCCAGAGCAGCCAGCACTGACAGGTAGGTTCTGCCAAAACGCCGGCGACGTGCATCCACCGGAGACATCTTGTGCAAAATGGCCCGGCCATCGCGAAATTCCAGGTACCAGGAAAGCACCAGGGCAATCGGAAAACCGGCGATAACCAGCACTGTGACAAAAGTTGCTGCCCATCCTGGCAACAACAGGCGTTCGAACACGATATCGGCAACCTGTATCAGCAACCAGCCAACAACCATGTAGGCAATGGCCGTTTCCAGTACGCCGCGGCGCTTCAGGTTTTCCAGCAAGCCGATATCAGAAACCCGGACACCCTTCTCACTGCCGCCGATCACCGACGATGTGCTCTCCGTGACTGGCTCCGGGTCGACGAGCAAACGGTAGCCCCGCTTTGGCAGGGTCTGGATATAAGTCGGATCGTCGTGATGATCCTTGAGCGCGTGGCGCACATCACTGATTGCATGACTGAGCGCTTCATTGCTGCCGCCATCAGCGCCCCAGACCCGGTGCAAAAGAGTCTCGCGCGTCACCAGCTGGCCGGGATCACGCGCCAGGCAAACCAATACTTCCACTGCTTTTGGTGGCAGGTGCGCCGAGCCGGCGGGACCCGTCACCTGCCCGCGCAGCGGCTCGATCAGTACGTCACCCAGATAAAAACCACGCAGCAGCTCGGACGTCACTTATTAATCCCGTTCATGCAATTACATAATATATAGCTCAGTCCGGCAGAAAACCTGATTATTTGGTGAAATCTCGCCCGGACAGCATTGGCAGCCATTGCGATCCTGCGGCTGATCCCCGGCGCTGATAAAATGCGCGGCCTGATTTTGGGCTCCATGTCCGGTCGATCAAAGAATAATGAGGTAGTCGATATGCGGTTTTCAGGCCTGCTGATTGTGCTGTTGTTGATGAGCGGTTGCGGGAGTTCCGGTAGTAACCAGCTGGCTTCGTCGCAGCCGCCGAGCAATAACGCTCCTGTCGCCAGTGATGTTTCAGTGTCCACCCAGGCGGGAGCTGCTGTCAGCGGCACGCTGGCAGCGAGCGATCTGGACGGCGACTCACTGACGTTTGTATTAGTCCAAAGCCCGTCGAACGGAACGGTAAATCTAAGCGGTAGCGGTAACCGTGACTTCGAGTACACGCCCGACGGCGGATTTACCGGCAACGACTCCTTCACGTATAACGCCAATGATGGCATCGCCAATTCGAACACCGCTACCGTGACGATTACAGTCAACACGCCGCCGAGCGTTTCCCCGGCAAGCTACAGCACAAGCGATCTGGCAACCGTGACCGCCACCGTGTCTGCCACCGATGTCGACGGTGACACCCTCACTTTTTCCATCAACACTCAGCCAGCCCAGGGCGCTGTTACCAGCCTTGACGCAGCAACCGGCGACTTTGTCTACACGCCTGATATCGCCGCCGACGGTGCCGACAGTTTTTCAGTTACGGCCAGCGACGGATTTGCCACTTCGGCCCCCGGCACCATCAGCATCGAAATTTTCGGCTGGGCTGGCACCCAGCAACTCGGGTCGGCTGCGTATGACGCTTTTATTACGAAGGGGCTCGTCATAAAGAACGATGGCAGCCAGATTCTGGTCGGCTCTACCAAGGGCCAGGTGGCATCAACCCCAAATGCCGGTGGCGATGATTTTTTTGTACGTACCACTGACCGGCGCGGTAATGAGACTTCGATCGCACAGTTTGGGGATGCGGAAGACAACAACCCGCGCGGCTTGCTTGCGCGTCCGCAGGACGATGGCTATTACATAGTCTCATCGGGCGACGGCGACAACCTGTATCGTTTTGATGAAGGCGGTACAGAAATTTTCAGCGTGCCACTTCCTGTCGAGGCCGGAACGACGCTGACAATCGCGGCATACTGGGCGGCAACAGATGATGCCGGCGACCTTTATGTGCTTTCCTGGCTGGAATCCAGCAACCCGTCCGTTCTTCATGCCGGACTGGTTTCCAGGGTCAACGGCACCGATGGCACGCTGGTCTGGCAACGTGAGCTGCTAACCTCCGTTGACGATCCGGTCAATTTCTTTATCGATAATTCCAATCGCATCGCACCACGCGGAATCGATTTTGACTCATCCGGCAACCTGGTGATAAGCGGCGAGTTCTGGGACACCAGCAGCGTCCGCCCGTGTGAGCGTTGTGGCTTTATCGCCAAGCTCGATTCCGGCGACGGAACAGATTTGTGGGTGCGCGAACCCGATGCCTTTGCCAACTGTGGCGCTGACGGCAATGGCCGTTTTTACCGCGTGACTGTTGCGCCGGATGATTCCCTGTACCTGAATGGCCTGACCAACTTCAGCGCGTTCCCCGGCAGCGATGGGCTTTTTGCAAAGTACAGCGCCGACGGCACTCAGGAACTTTGGCGTTTCTGCGACAACTCCGGTGCCGATACGACCAGCTTCTTCACCGATCCGCTGATTACGGCCGACGGCGGTATTATCAATTACGGTAGCGTCGGTGATGCCGCGTCGCCGCCGGCAACCAATGGCGGGCCCTCCGAAGCCTACGTCGTGTTACAAAAGTTCGATGCTGGCGGATCCATCACATGGACCCGCCAAATTCAGGCCACACGCGGGGACGGGTCAGCGGCCAACATGCTTGCCGGCTCAGTCGCCGAGGACAGCGACGGCATCCTTTACATTACCGGCGGCACCGACGGCGAACTGACCGACGCTGCAAACGCCGGAGATTTTGATGCCTTTGTGATTCGTATCGGCCCCGACGGGACAGTGCAATAGGCTACTGCGGCCTCTGACGCCAGGGATTGCCGTCGGTTTTCTGCTGCTCATTGAGCGTGCCGAGAAACGCGACGAGCTGGCTCTTTTCATCTGCGCTCAATGACAGCGGCTGCAGCTCGGACTGGCCCAGTTCGCCCGGTGGCGCCGCCGCATAATGGTCAATGACCTCTGCCAGGGTCGCTAACCGGCCGTTGTGCATGTATGGCGCTGTTCGCGACACGTTGCGCAGGCTGGGCGTACGAAAAGCAGACATCAGTTCCGGGCCGGTTGCCTTGATATAGCGCAGCTCTTCGCAGGCATTCTCACCGGCATCGCTGTAGCCGCTCAGGCAGCTGAATTCACCATGCTGCGCCCGGTGTGCGCCGCGAACACGACCCTCCCCCAGCGTATTCTCATCAGCATCGGCGACACCGGTATTGTGGAAGTCGTTGTTGGAAAACAGTGCGCCGTTATGGCAGTGCATACAGTCGGCACGATCGATAAACAGCTTGAGACCCTGCCGCTCGACTTCAGACATCAGTTCGAATGCACGGCCGTTATCACCCGTGTTCAGGGCATCAACGTAGGCATCGAAGCGGGTCGGTAACGGCAGGAGACGACGCTGATAGGCCTCTATTGCCTTACCCATATCCGCGAAAACGCGATTTATTGCATCGCGGTCGGCCAGCGTCATCTGTTCCCAGGCCTCCAGTTCGTCAAGCGAACCCAGCGGGCCGGCCGATGCCGGCAGTTGCTCCAGCCGGTCAAACACTGCCGCTGGCCCGAAGGCTGCCTCGTACTCGTCACTGTAGTGACGGGCAAGAACCTGCACGTGTTGCGTACGCGTACCGCCATGTTCACGTGCATCTTCAAGTGGACCCAGTGCCTGGCGCCACAGCGAATCGGCGCGACCGTCCCAGAACAGCCAGGGACTGTATGCCGCACCAATGACGGACATCGTGTTGCGATCAACAACGTCGACCCCGACACCGCGCGGCAGGCCATCGGCAAAACCGAGCTCTGGCTGGTGACAGCTGGCGCACGACACCTGCCCGTTGCTGCTCAGGCGCTCATCGAAAAACAGGCGTTGCCCCAACCGCGCCGCCTGTTCGTCCGCAGCGTAGCGGTTGGATTCGGATGGCGGCAGCGGCGGCAGATTGCGTAACGACAGCGAGCGGATCAGGGCCAGTTCCTGCGGCGTCCATCCGTCAGGGCCGACCGCCTCAATGCCGGATTTTGTTCCCGGCTGGCTGTCGGCTGTCAACGGGTTATCGGGCTGGCCCGGTGCAGCGCAGCCGTGCAGAAAACCGGTTGCCAGCAAAGCCAGCGCCAGCGCTCTTTGCAGCTGCTGCACCGTGACCATCTCAGCTGCCCGTCGTGTCGGTCACCATGAATTGCAGGTGCACCTGGTCATTGCGCTCGCCGTCATCGATTTTCAGCTTCAACTCCCAGGCGCCGCCCATGTTGAAACGCAGGCCGCGCAGCAGGTAAAGGCCAGGCTCATCACCGGCGATTACACGTGGCACAGTTGGCAAACCGTGCCCATGGCCAGGCATGCCGCCGTCTACGTTAATGCTGGCGCCGTCGACAGCCCTGCCCTTTGCATCGGTAAGCCGCAGCTTCCAGTAGTGCAACGTGTTCAGACGCATGGGGCTCAGACCCGGCTCGACCATAAGTCGATACTCGCCTCCGGCAGATTGCTGCGGTTCAATCGCATCATTGATATTTGGCAGCGATACGTCCTGCGCCGCGACCGGCACAGCAAGAGCCATCAACAGTAGCGAGACCAGTTTTTTCATCAGCCTGCTCCGCTCAGGGCACCAGGGCGCTCGGGCCCGGTGCGCTGCCAAAGTCCTCACGCATGATGGCCAGGTCAAAGGTATTGACGGTGCCGTTGCAGTCGAGGTCTGCATCGTTGCTGCCGGAAAGACCAAAATCGCTGCGCATTTCGGCCAGGTCAAACGTATTAACGATGTTGTTATTGTCCAGGTCGGCATCACAACGGTTACCAAAGCCGTCGCCGTTTGTGTCGCACTGGTCAGGGTTCGCCCGCGCCGTGCAGTTATCACAGGCATCGCCGACGCCGTCGGTATCGGTATCGGTCTGCGTTGCGTTCTGGGTGTTCAGACAGTTATCGAGTTGGTCCTCGACGCCGTCTGCATCGGAATCCAGATGCGGCATCAGCACAAAGAGCTCGCCCTTGTTGATCTGGCTAAGAGCCACGGCCCCACTGTTAAAGAAGTAGTACCCGCTCCACACACCGGCAAATCCCGGTGCATCCGTATCCGGCGGATTGGTGTCGAAAAAGGCGGCCTGCAACAGGTTGCCATTGGCGATATCAAACGCGTCCAGCACACGGTAGCCAGAAGTGTAATTGGCCTGGTGCAGGTAACGGC
>JABDJB010000052.1 GCA_013003425.1 Gammaproteobacteria bacterium
CGGCCGCAGCGGGTTGCAGGAAAACACGTGCTTGATGTCGGTAAGAATCAGCTCCTGGTGCTGCTGCTCGTGGTTCAACCCCAGCTCCGCGAGAAAAGCGGTTTCATCATCGGGATCGGCAAGCAAAGACGCCATCGCCGCATCGACATGTTCACGGTAAGCCATAACCTCGGCCAGCGTTGGTCGTGACAGCAGCCCGCGCCGCGGCCGCGCATGCATCTGGCCAACTGTGAAGTAGTAGGAGTTGAACAGGAAGCTGAACTGTTCATCGAAAGGCTGGTAGCCAGGCTGGCGCGCCAGCAGGAAGTTCTCGAAAAACCAGCTGGTATGGGCCAGGTGCCACTTTGTCGGGCTGGCGTCCGGCATCGACTGCACCACGGTGTCTTCCGGTGCAAGCGTGGTGCACAGCGAGGTGGTGGTTGCACGTACCCGGCGGAATTTCTCGCCCGGCGTTTCCTGCAGTGCTGCGCCCCCGCCGGGGACGGGCCTGTCAGCTGGATGGGACATGAAAGCGTTTGAAAGGACCAGTTTGGCTGGATGCAAAGAATAACACGCGCGGGTTTGCAGCAAAAATTATCGGGGCGCCGGGTATGTCGCGGGTTTTTTCGCGGCTGAAGCCGCTCCCGCGGGATGCTTGTTCCCACAATGTGACAGATCATCGTGGGAGCGGCTCTAGCCGCGACTACCTGGCACAGTCGCTAGTAGTCGCGACTGAAGTCGCTCCCACGGGATGCTTGTTCCCGCGCAGTGAGCAATTCGATGCTAAAGCCGTTCCTGCAAACGGGCCTGCATTTAGTTGGGGCCGGGTGGCAGCAGGAAGAGCTGACGCACGATCGCCAGGTCCTGCAGGCCGACACTGTCATTGCCATCAAGGTCGGCATCGGGGTTCCATGCCGCATCTGCAGGGGTCGTGAGAAAAGCAGCCCGAAAAATAGCGAGATCGTTAAGGTCGACGATGTTGTCGTTATTAAGGTCAGCGTCACAGCGATTGCCAAAACCATCACCGTCGGTATCGCGTTGCGGCGTGTTTGGTACCACCAGGCAGTTGTCAGTACCGGCAGCGACACCGTCGCAGTCGACGTCCAGCTCTTCGATACAGCCGGTCGGGTAGGATTCGCCGGCGCGCGCCTGCACACCCTGGTCATCCTCGACCCACGCGAGAAAGTTAATCAGGCGACCATCGACGGTCGGTGACGGACTCGGGGCGAAACTCACGGTGACGGACTGGCCTGCCGGAATATCGACTACCGGCCAGGTAATCCTCTCACTCGCAGTGCAGGATGTACTGCTGCAGTCGCCGTCGAAGTCGGGGTCGCTCTCAAAGTATTGTGTGAGATGTTCCGGAAAGCGTCCCTGCAGCGTTACGCCAAAGCGCGTGAACGCATCGTTGTTGGTCACTTTTATAAACGACTGGATCGGGCGTCCGTCGATGGCGCTGAACACGACGGGTGTAATTTCGAGCGACAATGGAGCGCTCGCACGTACCACCGTGTTGGTCTCGGCGCGCGCCCCGTCATCGGGTGTGCTGCCGCCATGCAGATCCGCCGATGCCTCGAGCACGGTGCCAGCACTTGTGCCGGCATCGATCGTTACCGTCGCAGTGCGGATGCCGGCGTTGCCTGGCTGCAGAAAGCCCAGGCCCCATTCGACCGCATCGCCGTTGAGCACGCCGCCGTCGCTGGCGGACTGGAAGGTCACACCGTCAGGCAGGTTCAGGTGCAGCGAGGTATCGGCCACAGCGGCCGCGTCGTCGCGATAGCCCCAGGTGACGTCGTAGACCAGTGTCGATCCCGGTGTGGCGGGGTCAGCGCTTTCATTCAATGCGACATCGTAAACGGTGTCGGGCTGAATCCGCATGGTATCGCCGCGCAGCGCCTGAGTGCCCTGGTCGTCGGTCGCGCGCGCAAACAGCGGGATCAACGCATCGCCGGTCTGGTTGGGCACCACGTCGACCTGCATGCCAACCGTCTTCGAGTCACCGGCCGGGATGTCGCCGAGCTGCCAGGTGACGGTCTCGCCAGTAGAGCAGGACGTGCTGCCGCAATCCCCGTCGAAATAGAGCTCGAACGACTGGCTGTAGTTTTGAGGAAACATACCGACAAGCTCGACGCCAAATCGCATAAACGGGTCATTGTTGGTCACGGTGAACACCAGCTCGCCCAGTTCGTCCAGGCGCGCGGCATCGGGATTTGTTTCGATGGCCAGCGACAGTGGCTGCGTCGATGCGATGCTGGTGTTTGCCTCAGCTCGCGCCCGTTCGATGGGTAGTGAAGTGCTGAATATTTCGGCGTTTGCTTCTACCATCGCAGCAGCTGCAAGACCGCCATTGAGTGCCAGGGTCACTTCACGGATCCCGTTGTCGCCGGGCTGCAGAAAGCCCAGCTGCCACTCGACAGCGCCGGCGTTCAGCACGCCGCCGCCGGTCGCAGACACGAAAGCTGTTCCGTCTGGCAGCGGCATACGCAAGACCGACTGGCTCACGGCCGCTGCATCAATGCGATAAGCATAGGTGAGCTTGTAATCGAGATTTGTCCCGGCAAGCGCCGGATCGCTGGATTCGTGCAGCGTCAACTCGTACTGGCTGTCGCTTTGTACGCGTACGGTTTCGAGCTGCCGGGTCTGCGCACCCTGATCGTCCTGGGCCGTCATGAAGAAGTTGATCAGCTCGCCGCCAGTCGCAATATTCTGTATGAACGGTGGCATATTGAGAGTCACCGTTTGTCCGGCATTGATCTGTCCCAGGGTGAAGGTCACCCGCTCACCGCCCGTGCAGGTCGTACTGCCACAATCACCGTCGAAAGCAGTTTCGAACAGTTGCGTCAGGTCTTGTGGAAAAATACCAATGAGTTCCACACCAAAGCGCGGGAAGACATCGGTGTTGGACACCGTCAGGTCCAGGTTGAGCAGCTCGGTGATGCGGCCGGGGCCGGGATTGTTTTCGATGGCCAGCTGCAGCCCGCCTTGCGCGGCAATAACCGTGCTGGCCTCGGCCCGCGCTGCCTCGCCGGGATCCGTCACGCTCGAGATTTCGGCTGTCGCTGCGATCACGTCAGCAGCGGAAAGCCCGCCGTCGAGCGTAAACGTTGCTTCGCGTATTCCACTGTCGCCCGGCAGCAGCACGCCCAGCGCCCACTGTACGGCACCGCTGACGATCGAGCCCCCCTCGGTTGCTGATGAAAACGTCAGGTTGTCCGGTATCGGCAGCCGCAAGAGGGTGTTGCTCACTGACCCTGCGTCCTCCCGGTAACCGAAATTGAGCCGGTAGGTGAGCGACGCCCCGGCCGTGGCCGGATCACTGTTTTCGGCAATGGACAAATCGTACCGGGTATCGGTTTGTACGCGCAGTGTTTCAGTGTGACGGGCCTGTCGGCCCAGGCTGTCGGTCACGGTGGCCAGGAAGCTGATCAGTTCGCCGCCGGTCGCAATGTTCTGCACAAATGGCGGGATGTGTACCGTCACTGAGCCATTGGCCGGGATATCGCCAAGCGTAAACGATATGGTTTCACCGGCCGTGCAGGTCGTGCTGGCGCAGTCGCCGTCGAACGCAGTCTCGAAAATCTGCTCCAGGTCTTCAGGCGTATAAACCTCGAGGGTTACGCCAAGCTGCGTGAATGGATCGGTGTTGGTGACCAACAGATTGATGTGCGCCAGCTCTGATGGGCGCGATGGATTGACGTTCGACTCGACAGCCAGAGCAAGTCCGCCGGCCTGGCCAATTACGGTGTTGGCCTGCGAGATGACATTCTCGGTTGGTGTGGCATTGGCGAAGAGCTCCGCACTTGCAGACACCAGGTCTGCCGGGTTCAGGCTGCCATCGAGTTGTACAGTGACTTCACGTACACCACTGTCGCCAGGCTCGAGGTTGCCCAGCACCCAGTCGACGTTGCCGGCGTTGAGCGTTCCGCCACCGGTCGCGGAAACAAAGGTTGTATTGGCCGGAACCGGAAAACGCAGCGTCGAGAGGCTGACGGCCGCAGCGTCTGCGCGGTAACCGTAAGAAATCCTGTAGGTGAGCTGCGAGCCCGCAATTGCCGGGTCACGGCTTTCAGCCAGCCCGACATCGTAGGCAGCATTGGTGTCAACAATGACTGAAGTCGACGCGGAGTCGTTATCCGGCGTGTCGTCGGTCACGGTTGGTGCGAACGTGATAGTCGCCCCGTCGGCAGCTCCCGGGCTGACAAACACCGGCAAGGTCACGCTGACAGCACTATCGGCCGCTACCGTACCCAGCGTCCATGTGACGGTTTCACCCTCGGTGCAGGTAGTGCTCGGGCAGTCGCCATCGAAGTAGATTTCGAACGCCTGGACGAGGTTCGCAGGATAAACCATTGTTATCTGCACGCCGGTGCGCGAGAAGCCGTCTGTATTGGTCACTATGAACTCGATGGGCACAAACTCGCCAAGCCTGCCGGTATCGATGGCTGCGGTGGCCGAGATATTCAGGGCCGCAACGGCGGGACCGCTGACGCCCAGGAGTGCCGCCAGGGTGAGAGACGACAAAAATTTTGCCAGGCGCGAATAACCTGTCCGTGATTTGCAGCCCATGAGTAACCTCCATGAATCCCAAGGCGGGATACTGGTTGGAATTAGTCTTGGTACAAGCGGCATGTCGAATGCCCCGGCCGGTGTAATACGTATTGTTCCGGTTCAGTTTGAGTGTAGAAAAGAATGCAGCGTTGTAAAGAAAAAACCCGGATTCTGTGTTGCGTCTAATAATCATTCAGAGCATGCGCGTTGCCGGGTTTGCATGTAGGAGATTCTATGGCGTTGGGCAAGCCTCCATTGGCTGTTTTCGGAATGTTGTCTGATCGCGCAGCAGGGCGAAGGCGATGCGGGCCAGCTTGCGCGCCAGGATGACATTGGCGGCGATCTTCGGAAGACCCTTGTCGAGTTGTCTTTGTCGGTATCGATCGAAGGGTGGGTAGGTGCGCGCGGGTTTGGTTGCGCAGTACAGCAGCCGTCGCAGTTCTGATTCACCGCGTTTGGTGAGTTTGCGCTTTCCTTTGAATTGGCCCGAGTCACGTACCCGTATATCGAGGCCGAGAAAGGCGACGAAGGCGTCGCTACTGGCGAACGCACCGCGACGATAAGCGCACACCAGGGCGGCGGCGTTAAGGCGCCCAAAGCCGGGCACCGACAGACAGCGCTGATAGTCGTCTGACCAGCCCAGTTGCCCGATCAGTTTGTCGATGCGTGCGTCGATGCGGGCCAGCACGTGCCGGAACTGAGTGAACAGTGCCTGGCTCGGCAGTTGCGCCTCAGCGAGGCTTTGCCTGAGTTGTTTTCTCGCATCGACCACCACCGCGCGACGTTTGAGTAGGGTCCACAATCGCTGTGCCTTAGGGTCCAACGGCTCATACGCGCGCAGCTGGCTGGCTTCGTTGTTCAGGTAGCGCGCCAGCAAATACGCATCGTCAGGATCGGTTTTGTTGCGCTCATTGACCGCTTCACGGTAGTGCGCGAGCTGACGCGGGTTGACCAGATAGACCGAGCAACCGCGTGCCATCGCCTGTTCGACAAACGCCAGGTGATAGCTCGAGGTCGGCTCGATCGCGATGCGGACCGGACCCTGAAGGGTTCTCAGCCAGGCCCTGATCGTCGCCGGCTCGTTAGATAGCTTCGAAAGATCCTTCGAATTCCAGTTAAATACGACGAGTTCGTCCTTAGACACGTCGACACCGAGGGTGATTTGTTCCACTTGATTTGCCACAATAACCTCCGCGGCTAATGACCGTGACGCCGGGAACTCACCGGACGCGAGCTTGCAAATCAATCGGCTGTGTACGCAGCTAGATTCCTAATTGGCGTTCTTTGGTGAGGGGATGGGGACGATGTCTCCTACAGTCTGTGCCAACAGGCCAGAAGCGGCTTAAGTCCCTCCCATCCCGGCGCCTTTAATCCTCCAGATATCAGGCGCAGTTACCATACAAGCGGCTTC
>JABDJB010000053.1 GCA_013003425.1 Gammaproteobacteria bacterium
AGTACCGCGCTGGCAACTGGGAAAAGGGCATTGCCAATTTCCAGGAAGCGCTGAAGGCCAGCCCCGCTGACGCCCTGTCGACGACCTACATCGAACGCTGCAAGTACCTGCAGCAACACCCGCCGGAACAATGGAACGGCGTGTGGGTCATGAAATCAAAATAGGTTGGTTCCATTAATGCGGTTGAAGCTGACATCGCCGATGGCGCTGCAGCTTAACCGCTACTGGTCGGGTAACGTGCCAACAGCAACATCCGTGGGAGCGGCTGTCGTGGGAGCGGCTTCAACCGCGACTGCCTGCGACAAGCCTTCGTGGGAGCGGCTGTCGTGGGAGCGGCTTCAGCCGCGACTGCCTGCGACAAGCCTTCGTGGGGCGGTCTTTCGTGGGAGCGGCTTCAGCCGCGACTGCCTGCGACAAGCCTTCGTGGGGCGGTCTTTCGTGGGAGCGGCTTCAACCGCGACTGCCTGCGATAATCCTTCGTGGGAGCGGCTTCAACCGCGACTGCCTGCGATGACGTTTCGTGGGAGCGGCATCCTGCCGCGATAATTCTTGCCGGAAACTATCGCGCCGAAAAAGTGTTCCTGCCAAACACTTTTGCATGGAACGGCTCTGGCGGATATGCATGCCCGCAGGGGCTAAAGCGGCGGCACAACGCCCAGCTTCCACGACACCGGCTGCTGCGCCGCGCGGTATTTCCTGACGTAATAATTGAGCTGCGGCACCTCGAGCAGTCGCGCTTCTAACGCGTCATGCTCAAAGAAAACAAACCGGCTGTCGGCCAGCGCGGTCAACTGCGTCGCGACCGGCTCGAGAAAAGGTCGCCAGCCAAATTCTGTCAGTTGTCGTGTGTTGTATTCGTGAACATTTCCGGCGGCGTCGCGCACTTTACCTGCGAGCATCAGGTACCAGCCTTCCTCGCCAAGATGGCGCTGCTCCCCCTCATCCAGGTCGATTGCCGATGCGATGATGCTGGTGCGCAGCAGCACAGTCGACGTGAGCTCTGTGAAACATGGCAGCTCACCGAGCAGCAAACGCAGTGACCAGCGTTCATGCAGTCGCTGCGCCATACCCTCAGCGCTGATGAATGTGCTGAAGTTCTGCTCTGGAAAAACACATACGGTAACTGGCGTGCGTGCGACAACGCTGGCGTTGCGCGCACCGCTACCGGTGATCGCCGCCATCTCGCCGATGAGGTCGCCCGCCTGCAGCCGGGCAATGCTGTTGAGCTGCCGGCCATCATGCTGCACGACATCACAATAACCGGTGAGCATCAGGTAAACATAGTCGCGGTGTGCCGTGTCCTGGACAACAATGACATCGTCGCTGTTGTAGCGACGGATCTCGGACTCGGCCAGCAGGCTGCGCAGCCAGCGATTGGATACTCGCTTGTCCAGCCACTCTGCCAGGTAATGACCGACCTGGCTGTTGTACAACACCGGGTCGCCCTCGATGATGGTGTAACGCTTGCCCGCCACCGCGAGGGAAAAAGTCGTATCAAACTCGTTGGCCAGTTCTTCGACATGAACGTAGCAGACCCGTTCGGATTTTGACTGCAGTGCGTCCTCGGGGTCGCCATGGATGGCGCCAGCGCCGCCATCGGCCACCAGCAGGCTGAAACGATCGCTGTACAACCGTTGCAGCGTCGCCACCGTCTCTTTTCGTACCAGCCCTTGCTGCTGCAGCTTGTTAATCTCCGTCATGCTGTGGTTGTCGCCGACGATGCATATCTGCCGATCGCGGCCGTGGTGCTGCCGGCTGAAGGTCGCGCCGATGGTGGGGATGCTGTGTACCGTCAGGTGCGGCAGGATTTTCAGGCCATAGTAATTTGCCACCACTCCCGGCTCGACTTCGAACAGTGAAAAGTGCTCGCGCACCACCTCGACGGCCCAGCCCAGAGCACAGGCCAGCTTGTCCATCGCCATGTTGAAAATTTCCCGGGTCGTAATTACCTCGACCACATGCGGCATCAGCATCAGCGGGAACATCGTGCAGTGATCGTCGTGCAGGTGGGTCAGGAACAACGCGGCAACCTGGTTCTTGGCAATGCCGCGAGCCACCAGGTGCTCGTCGAGGAATGGCATGGCATCGATCAGGATGTAATCCCCGTTGTGACACAGCGCCAGACCGGTGCATGGTTCATCCGGAGTAAAGCCCGACGCACCACCGAGCACCTCCAGCCCCAGCTTTACCAGTCCGCCGGGTACGTAATCGCGCTGCAGTTCATAGGGCGGCACCATGTGGCTGTCCGCCGACAGGTCGATGGCAACACTGCCGGCTGAATCGGAGACGTCGTAGCGATCCTGACCGGTATGCCGGACAGTGAATTCATTCAGCTTTACTACATCGTCATCGAACGGCCGGACATGGAAAAAATCTTCCACTGGAATCGCCGCACCGCCCGGGTCCTGCAGCGCCAGTGCATTCGCCACCTGCAGCCATTCGTTTTTCAGTTCCGCATCCGTGCCCCAGGCATCCAGCTCGGCGGCCACCGGGCCGGTCAGCGTCAGGCGCAACAGCCGGAGAGCCTGCGAGATCGCTGCCCGGTCGCCGGCGATTGCCAGTTTTCGTCCCTCTTTGAAGCCATCTGCCAGGAACAGGAAGTAATACAGCAGGAACTCAAGGTTGTTGGTCAGCGCGCCGCCCTTTTCGCGTATGTCGGTCAGTACCAGCGCATTGAAACCGCGAATTTTCTGCTGCAACAGTGTCTTGATGATTTCCGGCGGCTGACCAAACAGCACCACGTCGGCTGCGCCGACGACGACTCTGGCACCACTGGCCACCTCAATGACCGACGGATTGCTCATGGGGATTCCTGCGCGGCTTTATCCCGAGTATAGACAGCAAAGCTTGTACGGTTACTGGACAAATTGTCGCGCCGCACAACCGTGCTCGCCGATTCAGTCGCGCAGAGCGCTCAGCTCACGAAAAGCGGAGGCAATACTCTCGTCATCGGGGCGCAACGGCTGCCGGACGACGCCACGGCGCAGCATCGCATCGAGGCTGCGCAGCCGGTCTTCATGAGCATCGGCAAGATGGTGTATGGCAACCGCGAGTTTGCGTGAGCCGGCCGCAGCAGCGTAGTTGGCACGCATTTTTGTCACCATGAGATGCGCACGACCGTCGAGCAGTGGATCACTCTGGCGCGGTCCGGCGCCACGCTCGATGCGGTACATCAACCGTGTTGCCCAGCGATCCAGCTGCAGATGAGCGTGTTCGACGGCCTTGATTATTTCCTGGTCGGCAAGCTGCACGCCGCCGATACCCACGGCCGGTGTAAGCGAAAGCAGCAGTAACACGATTCCAAGTATGCGGTTCACGCAGGCGCGCCTCCGGCGAGCTGACCAGTACCGTCATATTTTCGGTCACGCCATTTGGCTGCGACATGGGGGATTGCCCCCAGCGCCGCGGGCAAATCCCCTCACGTGCCGGTGTGGCTGGCGACGTATATAAGGTGCAACCGCTGCCGACGCGGGTGGTACGGCTGCTGGGAGAAATAACTGATTCATCTGGGGGGATACCCTGATAGGCCCTTTCTTGGCCTTTTGCGACGATTCAGTCACAGGGCAGACGCCGCTTGGCAGAAAACCCTAAACAACATGGGCAATGCCCTCCAGCGAGGGCCTACAGAGGAACCAGAAAATGAGAATTTCAACTTTGCTTTATGGCTTGGCTGCGGCAGCCCTGTTGACGGGCTTCAACACAGCAAGCGCGGACCATCTGCCGAGCCCCTGCGATGCGGGCAATGTCGGCGCAGGCGCCAACTGCATGTACCTGACCGTCACGGGCAACACCTACGACAGCGTCAGCGGTGATCGCGCCGCCGACACCGGCCTGTCATTCGGCGTCGGCGTGTGGATGGACTTCCGTAACCAGGCGGTCCAGGGTGGCGGTTTTGACGTCATGTTTGATACGACCAACGTCC
>JABDJB010000054.1 GCA_013003425.1 Gammaproteobacteria bacterium
GCCCGCGTGGCGAGCTTTTTACCAAAGAAAATATTCGCGGCAGGCTCAATATGCGCGATTTCCTGGACACCATGCGCGCCAGCGGCGTGGATACCAGCGGTGGGCCAGCCGCATTCAGTAAACGTGATAAACAGCTGTTCGCCAATCAGCTGGATCAGTATCTGACCAGGCATTACAAAAAACCGGGCTAGCCTGAGCTCTCGCCCCGAACCGGGTGCCAGACCGGCCAATGCTTGCGCTGCCGCTGCAACCGGCTTTTACACCTGTTTATGCCGTCAATCTGTTACTATGCGCTCCGCCCGCCCGCAGCAGAACCCGCGTTTCCCCGACTATCAGGCCTTTTGAGGCTGATTTCTGGTGATTGCGGTCCGCTGATTCACCTCACTCTAACCAGGCACACACTTTTGATTTCTACAGTAAATCTTTCGATTCAGTTCGGCACCAGGCCCCTGTTTGAGAATGTCTCCGTGACATTCGGCAATGGCAACCGCTATGGCCTGATCGGTGCAAACGGCTCGGGCAAATCGACCCTGATGAAAATTCTTGCAGGCCAGCTGGAGCCTTCAGCCGGCAATGTCGCGATCGACCCAGGTGCTCGTATCGGCCAGCTGTCCCAGGATCAGTTTGCCTATGAGGACTACCGGGTCCTTGATGCTGTGATGTTGGGCTACGAAAGATTGTGGAGCGTTATCCAGGAACGCGACCGCCTGTATTCGCTGCCTGAGATGAGTGACGAGGAAGGCATGCGTGCTGCGGATCTGGAAGTCGAATTTGCCGAGATGGACGGGTATTCGGCCGAATCGCGCGCCGGTGAGCTGCTGGAAGGCATCGGCATCCCGGTCGAGCAACACGAAGGCCCGATGAGTGCTGTCGCCCCCGGCTGGAAGCTCAGGGTCTTGCTGGCGCAGGCGCTGTTTTCCGATCCGGATGTGTTGCTGCTGGACGAGCCCACCAACAACCTCGATCTCAATGCGATTCGCTGGCTGGAAGAATTTCTGCAGAGCCGCAAATCCACGATGGTGATCATTTCGCATGATCGTCATTTCCTGAACAGCGTCTGCTCACACATGGCCGACCTGGATTACGGCAGGCTGCAGGTTTTTCCGGGCAACTATGATGAGTACATGACCGCCGCCACGCAGGCACGCGAGCGGATCCATGCGGAGAACGCAAAAAAGAAAGCGAAAAGAGCCGATCTGCAGGCCTTTGTTAGCCGGTTTTCCGCGAACGCCTCGAAGGCGCGCCAGGCAACCTCGCGCGCCCGACAGCTGGAAAAAATCAAGCTCGAAGACATCAAGCCGTCGAGTCGGGTCAGTCCGTTTATTCGTTTCGAACAGGACAAGCCGCTGCGGCGTGTCGCGGTGGAAGCGACCAACATCAGCAAGGGTTTCGACGACGGGCCGTTGTTTGAGAACCTGGACCTGAGCATCGATGCCGGGTCGCGGGTCGCAATACTCGGGCCCAACGGGATTGGCAAGACCACGCTGGCACGTTGTCTGCTGCAGGATCTCGAACCAGACACCGGCGAGGTGAAATGGGCCCAGAATGCCCGGACTGGCTACTTTGCCCAGGACCACGCTGCAGAATTTACGACTGACATGACGCTGCTTGACTGGATCGCACAATGGCAGCCGCCCGGTTCTGACGAACAACTGTTGCGCGCCACGCTGGGACGGATGCTGTTTTCCAGAGATGACAGCGAGAAATCGGTCAAAGTGGTATCCGGCGGCGAAGAGCGCCGGCTGATGTTCGGCAAACTGATTCTGCAAAAACCCAACGTGATGGTCATGGATGAACCGACAAACCATCTCGATATGGAGTCGATCGAGGCGCTGAACCTTGCCCTGGAAAATTACCCTGGCACTTTGATCTTCGTCAGTCATGACCGGGATTTCGTGTCAACACTGGCGACACGCATTATCGACATGACGCCTGACGGCATTGTTGATTTCACCGGCACCTACGACGAATACCTGCGTGCGCAGCTGCTGAGCGACAAATCTCGGGTCGCCTGATCTGGCGTTATCGCGTCTGAATCCAGTCGGGCCGTTGCAGCAGCCACCAAAACGAGCGTATAGAAAACAGGTGGCAGATCCCAAAGTGGAAAAGATCGGCATTTTTGTCGACGTGCAGAATATTTACTACACGTGCCGTCAGGCCCATTCTGCCAATTTCGATTACAATAAATTCTGGGCGCAGGTCACGCGTGGGCGCGAAGTAATTTGCGCCAACGCCTACGCCACCGGGCGCGGCGACGAAAAGCAAACGCAGTTCCAGAACATTCTTCGTGCCATCGGTTTTACGATAAAACTAAAGCCAATGCTGAAACGACTCGACGGCACCGCCAAAGCCGATTGGGATGTCGGCATTGCTCTGGATGTTTTTGAAGAGGCGCAGAGCTGCGACACAGTTGTCCTGGCATCCGGCGATGGCGACTTTGATGTTCTGCTCGAGAGAATCAAGCAGCGATTCAATACCAGGACAGAGGTTTATGGTGTTGCGCAACTCACCTCCAATCAGTTAATCAAAGCGGCCGATGAGTTCATACCGATCGACGACAGGCTGTTATTGAGCAAGCAGACGCGATAGCGCGATGCAGGTAATGGTCAGGGCTGCCATCGATTTTGCGACCAGACGGCTGATTAACCCTGCACCGATATTCCGGGTTGGTGGTTCGATGCCGCCCCGGGCTGGGCTAGTCAGTGCTGGCCCTTATCAACAACGACGCCCCGGCAGCTACGGCGCACACACGGGGGCTCGTGTGCGCGGCCCGTCGCAAAGGGCAATATCGGCTGGCTGTGAGTCGTCCGACCGGAGGACGCCTTCGATGCAGCTGAGCATGACGCTCACTTCCTTACGAGAGGAGGTCGATCAGGCGTTGGATGGACAGCAGGCCGTTGCCGCCGCTTCCTGACGCGGCGCATCATATTCCCGCCAGCGGCACCCGATAATTCTCCGGGTTTTTGTGCGCGACTGCACAGTTTTGCCCTCATCGACCTGACAATATTGTCCCGGCCAGCCGACTGGAGGACAAGTCCATGCCCTTTGACGATCCTGTGATTCATGTCATGACGGAAGATCCGATCACGCTCGAGTTAAATCAGAAACTGAGTGACGCGCAGTCTATATTCTCGAAAGGACAAATCCACCATCTGCCGGTGGTCGAAGATGGCAAGCTGGTTGGCATCCTGACTTCGAATGACATGATCAAACTGAGCAAATTGTACGACGATGACAATCCGGCTAACGAGTTTCTCGACCGACAATACACTGTGGCCGAGGTCATGCATCGAAATCCGGTGTCTGTCGGAGTTGACGCGACGATTCGTGAGGCTGCACGAATCCTGGCGGCCGGCGGCTTTCATGGCCTCCCCGTCGTCGGCTACAACAATTTGCTAAAAGGTATCGTGACGACCACCGACCTGATAGAGCTGTTGCTCCGGAAGTTGCCGCAAACCGCAGAGGCGTAAGGCTTGTAGAGCGTACCCTCGATTTCCCGATAAGCTCATTTCAGCTAACGCGCCTCTGCAGCAGCATCCAGGACCAGCCCGCCTTTTACCCGATGTGCAATCCGGGTGGCGCAGGCAATTTCCAGCGTAGGGTCGCAGTTCAGTGTCAGGAAGCTCGCCTCATAACCGGGTTCGAGCGTACCAATCGCCCGTCCTGGAAAAATGCTGAGGGCCGGTGTGCGTACCCACAGCGCGAGCAGTTCTTCATCAGTAAACACGCCCAGCGCCTTCAGCGACTGGATTTCGTTCCAGGCCGTCTGAAAATAACTGTCCGACCCGACGGCAATCGATACGCCGGCAGCTTTCATGCGAGTGAGATTATCGGCCTGGCGGTCGGTGACAATCTTCAGATCTTCTTCACTGTACTCGCGCCCCTGCGTGACATTAACAGTCGCGACTACGATAAAGCCCTGCGCCGCCATTTTCTCTATCAGCGCATCCGGAATTTGCGAGCGCTTCGGATCTTTTGCGATAGCCAGGTCATAAGCAGGCAAATGCGCAGCCTCGGTGGCGCCGGCATCGACTGCCAATGCCAGGTCCTGCACCGTTTCCACATGCACGATAGTGCGCAGGCCTGCGGCATTTGCACGTTTTACCGCCTCGCGGAATACCACCTCCGAGAGCCCGGCGCTGTCCTCGGAGTCGTATTGCAGCAGGTACAGCTTCAAAAATTCTGGCTCGGTGGCGAGTACGCGTTCCCAGTTTTTATCCAGTTGTTCAATGGTTGTAGCGTCGTAAAAGGCATTGCCATCAAGCTCGTCAGCGCCCGTGTCGGCATACATGCCGAACCCGAGCAGCATTCGATACAGCTTTTCCGGGTGACCCTCATCCTGCGACAGCCCGCCATAGGAAAAACTGACGTCCAGTGTGTCGGGCCTGTTCCAGTAATCGAGCATCGGCTCAGTGAATGAATAGATGCTGTTCGGGTTCTTGTAGTAAAAAACGCCTTCAGCCAGGTACTTTTCCGCGGTGGCTTCAGTGCCGGGCCCGTCGACCGAGTGATTATGCGCCTCGCCAAATGGTGGCACGACAAATGCGCCGCCCAGGTCAATGACGGCGGCGTCATTTGGCCGCTGCGCCACAAACACGCCCTTGTCCGCGTAGCGATCGCCGGCGATAAATTCAATCGAATCGCCGACCTCGGTGTGCCACTGGCCATTTTTATAGACCGTTGGTCCCGCATCAGGATTGATACGCGTGACAAGCTGGTTGTGCGTGGCCGGTTGGGGCGCAACGGCGGACGGTTGTTCGGGCGTACAGCCGGCCACGAGTAACACGGTCAGGACTGTCAGGGTGAGGCGCATGAGGTCTCCAGGGATTGTCGAAAAGGATCTCCCTCTTGGATGCCGGCCGGAAGGTTGACGTTGCGTTGCTTGAGCTGAAATTGTGCCAGGAGCGGCGCTAAGTTTCGAAAATTAGTTGAGAACCCCCGATATGCTCTTGGTCCGCCCGGACCCGGTTCTGCTACGATCCGGTCGTATGAGCGAGCCTGCACAGACAGCGATGACGCTGGACGACCTGTACCGGTTGCCCGATAACGAATTGCTCTACGAACTCGTCAACGGCTGGCTCGTCAGTGAGCCCCCGCCCGGTGTTCGTCATGGGCGCGTGGCTGGACGAATCGTAGCTATCCTCGATGCCTGTGTGCGCCAACACGGCGCCGGCGTCGTCGTCACGTGCGATACCGGTTTTGTTTTGCATCGCTCGCCCGATACCGTGCGCGCACCGGATGTCGCTTTCATCCGGATGGATCGGTACCTCGCGATGGAAGACGATGCGGACGCGATGCCCGGGCCACCTGATCTGGCGGTTGAAGTGCTTTCGCCGGGCAACCGGCCGCAGGAGATTCACGCCAAAGTCGCCGACTATCTCGCGGCGGGCACCACGTTGGTCTGGGTAGTCGATCCGCAGACGGAACAGGTACGCAGCTATCGCAGCCTGTTCGAACCACAGATCCATGCGGGAACCGATCTGCTGACCGCGGAGGACTTGCTGCCGGAATTCAGCGTACCGGTGGCAGACATTTTCTCCATCTGACACGGCGCCGCAATCTCACCGACCTGTGCGATCAGCCAGACGTGAAGGCGCAGACCTGAATAACGCCAGGCGGCTCTTAGCTCGTCGGACAACCTGTGTCAGAGCGTAGACATCGACGAAGCAACACTTGCAAGGCGGTTAGTTCAGGGAGCGCCGAGCATTGTCCGTCGTTTGTATCCCGACGGTGGCTCGAACGCGTCCGGATCCAGCGTTTGCCGCCGGGCCGATCGGAGCGTCGTTTCGCTTTCCAGACTGCCATCGTCGAAATCGCGAGTTACGACCGGGAATCCATTGACCTCTTCAAAGGTGTCGAATTGCCCGTCGCCAAAGCCGGCGCCGCCGAAGGAGTCGCCCAGTTCTTCAAAGAATGCATTCATGTCTTTAAAGACATCTTTCGCATCTTCGCCGCCCTCGACATTGTCCCAGTCAGTAACCCACAGCTCCTGGATCTTCTCGCCGTCGCGAAGTACGTCATACCTGACGCAGGGATAACCCGCCTTCTTCGCCCGTTCGCCGGTGCGGCGGAATTCTGTTGTTGGCCGGGTGGGCATGCCTGATGCGGCGCCTGGCGGCATTTTGCCCTTGAGCATTTCCTGCATCATCTCGCGTTGTTTCGGGTCGAGACCCTCCATGTGCTTCTCGACTTCTTTCATTGCCTGTTGCATCTGGCTGCCGATCTGGTTGCGGACATCTTTCGCGCTGCTGCTGTCAATGACCATGTAAGCCTTGTCGCGATGATCAACGAATACCATCTCGCGTCGGTCGCCGCGCCAGATTGCCACGTCTTTGCCCGCGCCACTGTCGCCGGGGGGAATCTCCATCTTCAGGTTTGACCCTTCGACAGACATCTCGGAGGTCTCCGGTCCCCGATCCGGGCCTGAGTGCCAGGTGGTTTCGACCTCAAATACGACTCCCGCCCACAGTGGCTGGGCGATGAGCGCGATGACCGCAGCGGCTCCAATTTTTCGGCTAATGTGGTTTGTATTCATCGGCTTTACCTCTCTGAAACCCGGTTTTCAGCAGGCGTTTCCGGCCGCTGGCCGGCGCCCGGCCTTATAACCCGATAGTAGTTCAAAAACAGCCTGATCGTGTACGGGTGGCGACCTTAACCTACCTCCCGTGCCAGTCGTTGGGTCAGGGTCTCTCTCCCCGATTCAGCCCTGTTCGTAGCGCGCGCGGATCGCGATCAGTTTTTCCGCGATGTCGGCCGGGTTGTGCGGTGGCGAGAATACGGCGTGCAGGCGCGCCTCGGGATCAATAAGGAACAGCGATGCGCTGTGGGCGATTTCATAGCTGCCGTTTTCATCGGCAGCCTCGTGCTCAAACATCGCACCGACGTGCATGGATAATGCGCGCAGTCCGTCGTCGCCACCCCTCAGGCCAATAAAGTCTTCATTGAAATGAGCAACGTAACGAGCCAGCGTGGGGGCATCGTCGCGCTCCGGGTCCACCGTGACCAGCGCCACGCGTGGCGCGATCGCGCCGGTTTTCTCCATCTCTGCCACCACGCTGCGCAGCGTGAGCATCGTGGTCGGGCAGATATCCGGACAGGATGTATAACCGAAAAACATCATTGTCCATTGCCCTTTGAACTGATCACGCCCGATTTGCGCCCCACGGTGGTCGAGGAGTTCAAGCTCGGGAAGCGGCCTCGGATCCGGCCAGACAGTGCCTAATAAGAATGTGTCGGGTGTGGCATCGAAACGTGGCCGGGCATTGCCGTACCAGCCGATCGCCAGAACCGTGACCAGTGAAATCAGTCCAATTACGAATACTTTTTGTCTCATACGTTTACAACCAGAGCGTCCGGGCCTCGTTGCGGTGCCAGCAATCGCAGCAAGGCCAGTACCAGCAGTGCAGCGACCCAGTTGTGCGCAACAGCCAGGCCAATCGGCAGGCTGGTAACGATCGCCATGACACCAATCGAGACCTCGGCCACCGCGAGCACAATGATAGTTATGGCTATGGCGCGATTGGCGCGGCCGGCGCGCAGCGCCAGGACACCCGTTACCAGCAATGCCGCCAGCGTCAGCACGCCTCCCAGGCGGTGGGTCAAGTGGATCGCCGCACGTTCTGCGCCGCCGATGGCGATACCCTGGCTATTGACCTCGTGGATACGCGACAGATCAAAAGCGTTTAGCAGTTCGCTGCCCGGCAGCCAGGCGCCATTGCAGTCTGGCAAGGTCATGCACGCTGTCGCGGCGAAATTTGCGCTGGTCAGGCCACCGAGCACCACCTGCGTGCCCAACAGGAACAGCGCGATCACCGCCCAGCCGCGCAAGCCGTCATGAACGGCGGCTGGACGGGCAGACCTGAACACCATCCAGCCCAGCAGGGCGAGCATAAAAAAACCGCCGGCAAGGTTGCCCATGATTATCGCCGGGCTGTGCAGGCTGCCGGACCTGATACCAAGAATCGCCAGAAACACCGTGGCCGCAAGTAACGCCAGCGAAATTACGCGATCCCGCTTTTGTCGAAATGCAGCGACATTCAGGAACAGGACGAGCAGTCCCAAAACACTTGCAACCAGGCGGTGCAACGGCGTGGCCCACGCCAGCGGTTCATTGGCCTGCTCGCCCAGGCGTTCGTAAGCGTTTCGGGTATCGGTCTCCTGGGCGACCGCCGGCGGCGTTCCGATCTGCCCATAACACGACGGCCAATCCGGGCAACCGATACCGGAGTGCGACAGGCGCAGGTATGCGCTCAGTGAAACCAGGACGATAACGAGCAGCAGGGAGGTTCTGGCCAGGAATTTCACGTCGCCCGATCAGTCTTTTGTGCGGGTCAGATGCAGCGCTTCGCCACGAACCAGCCGCACGGTTTTTGGAGATTTCTTCCAGTCCACCCGGTCATGGCCGTAACTGAAGTTCCATGCCCATGCGGCATCGAACTGGAAATGATAATCGTTGCTGGTCCAGTACTCGCCGGGCTGCATGTGTGGAAAATACTGCATGTTGGTTGTCGGTGGCTTTTTCATCTTGCGAGGATCGCTGATGGACGCCAGTTCGTCACGCAGGGGTAATCGCCAGTCGTTGTGGCCGCAATAGCCGGCCTTGTTGACCGCCTTCACATAGGCCCAGGTGTCACAGGCGCTGCCGGTGCAGTCGCCGCCATCAGGCGTGCCGCGGTAGTCGAGACCCTCCGGATCGTTCGATTCCTCAGGGTTATACCAGCTGTAGGTGTTCCGCCAGTGGTGCAGACCGGGCTCGTCCGTTTTGACCTCCCACAGCAGGCCCGTGTACTGATCCAGCGTGCACGGCCAGGCAGCTTGAGCGGTGGCTATCTGCTTGCCGTCAGCGTCGACTGCGACATACTTTGTGTCGTGAATCTCGAGCCCCGGCCCCGGGTTTTTGCTGCATCCCGTCAATGGCAGCACGGCGAAAACCAGCACCAACAAAATTTTTGGCATCATCGCTCTTCCTGGATGCTGAATTGCCCCAACGCATTCGAGCACACTGGACGACATACGTAGTTTCCGAAATCGTGACCGCGCTGCGCCGCAACTATACTACCTCAATCCTGGAATTTGACCTATCATGGCGCCAGGCGGCGGAATTCTGTTTCCTACAGGGACCAACAATGAACGAAGAATCCAGTTCAAACGAACCTGAACGCGTACCGGTAATGCAACGAGTCCTGGATAACCCGTTTCTGTTGCTGTTTATCGGCGTGGTCGTGCCAACCGTGTTCTACATCATATGGGGCATCATGGAGATCGTTACTATTCCCATCGCTCCATGATTTAACAGCAAAGGGGTGTCAACGTGAGCGCCATACAACCGCCCGCGGAAACCATCTGGTGGAAACAACCACTGGATCGAGTAGAAGGAACCTGGATAGGCATCGCGCTTGTCTGGTCGTTGATAATGTTTTTCATGATGCCTTTGTGGCATGTCTATGGAAAACAGAACCTGTCCAACGAAGCCTATCGCACGACACCGGCCGCTTTTATGGCCAAAACGCAGGCGATGGTCAACGAATACACGGTGCGTACCGAAACCGATATGCAGCTGCCGGTGGTGCGTCCGCCGCCGGGCAGCGATGTCTATCTGATCGGCCGGCTGTGGTCATGGTGGCCACTGCTTGAGCTGGAAAAAGACCAGACTTACAGGCTGCATATCTCATCGATGGACTGGCAGCACGGCTTTTCGCTGCAACCGATCAATATCAATACGCAGATACTTCCCGGCTACGAAATAGTACTGACCATTACTCCGGATACCTCAGATGATCAGACCATTATCTGTAACGAGTTCTGCGGGATTAATCATCACACGATGGTTGGCAAAATTTACGTGACGGATGGTGGGTCATGAATACTGAGCAATTCCGAATCTGCCCTGAGTCCGGACTACAGTTCCATAAGCCCGCCGAGACGCTGATGCGGCTGCATGCAGTCATCGCCATCGTGATCCTGCTTGTCGGCGGTATCACGGCGCTGCTGGTCACGCTGACCCGCTGGCCGGCGGTGCACCTGATGCCGGCCGATCGCTTTTATCAGCTGCTGACCCTGCATGGCGTCAACATGCTGATCTTCTGGATCATCACTTTCGAAATCGCGATCCTGTACTTCTGTTCGTCCACGCTGCTGCGTTGCCGGCTGGCGACCCCGCGGATTGCATGGTTTGGTCTGGCCCTGATGGTCATTGGCATCATTGTCAATAACATGGCGGTGCTCAAGGGCGACGCCTCGGTCATGATGACCTCTTATGTACCGATGCCTGCCAACCCCAACTTCTATCTCGGGTTGATACTGTTTGCCGTCGGCGCACTGCTGGGCTGTTTTATTTTCCTCGGTACGCTGGTCATTGCGAAGGAGGAGAAGACGTACGAAGGCTCCATCCCGCTGGTCACTTTCGGCGCGCTTACCGCCTGTATCATCGCCGTTTTTACAATCGCCAGTGGCGCGATCATCCTCATTCCGACCTACATGTGGTCGATGGGCTGGATCGGGCATATCGACGCTGCCATGTATCGCCTGATTTGGTGGGCGCTTGGGCATTCTTCGCAGCAGATTAACGTCGCAGCGCATGTTGCCGTCTGGTACGCGATAGCGGCGATCGTATTTGGCGCCAAGCCGCTGTCGGAGAAAGTCAGCCGCATGGCCTTCCTGCTTTATATCGCGTTTCTACAGCTCGCGTCGGCGCATCATTTGCTCGTCGACCCTGGTCTCAGTGCCAGCTGGAAGATCTTTAACACCAGTTACGCCATGTACCTGGCGGTGCTGGCGAGCATGGTTCACGGGCTGACCGTGCCGGGCTCGATCGAAGTGGCACAGCGCGCCAAGGGTTTTTCGCAGGGGCTGTTCCAGTGGCTGCGTAAGGCACCGTGGGGCAACCCGGTGTTTTCAGGCATGTTCATTTCGCTGCTGGGTTTCGGTTTCCTCGGTGGCATCTCGGGCGTGGTGATGGGAACCGAACAGATCAACATCATCATCCACAACACCATCTATGTGCCGGGACATTTCCACGCGACCGTGGTGATTGGCACTACGCTGGCCTTCATGTCACTGACCTATTTCCTGATCCCGGTCCTGTTCCGGCGGCAGCTGGTCATGCCGGGGCTGGCCAGGTGGCAGCCGTACCTTTTCGGTATTGGCATGGGCGTATTCACGACCGTCATGATGGGCGCGGGTACGCTGGGCGTTGCCCGAAGACACTGGGATATGGCGTTTACCGATTCCGCTCTCGGTTTTGACTACCCTGCCAGCGCTTATACCCTGATGGGCCTGGTGGGTATCAGCGGGATGGTGGCTATCCTGGGTGGGGCAATATTTATTCTGGTGACTGTCCTGTCAGTGTTCTTTGGTAAACCGGTAGAGTCCGAATCTCCTTATGGCGTCACGGCTACCGTGCTGCCGCGGGCCGAGCCAACGATTGAACCGGCGGGAGGCCATGCCGCAACGGGCAAATGGGGCTTCGCCGCACCGGGTACCTTTGTATTTGCCATCTTCTTCCTGGCCATTTTTGTCGTCTACTATGCGGTGAACTGGAAGTATCTCGCTTCTGTCTGGCCGCTGCAGTAAATTGCCGGCAAGCATCAGGGCCGGGTAGTGGGGTTTCCGACTACCCGGCCTTTTTCGTCGGACCCCAAGAGAACACCCATGACCGTCAGGCCGCCAACCGTTGCTCGAGTCGCAATGCTCCTGCTGGCCATCGCAATGTCGCCGTGCGGCCTGGCACAGGCACCGGCCCCGGACGCCGGCAGCTACGACCGAGACCTTGCCCTGGAGCAGTCGCAGGCCGCAATTGGAACCGTGCTGGGTAACTACACGCTCACTGACACAGACGGAACCAAAGTTCGGTTGACCGATTACGCCGGCAAGCCGCTGCTGATCAGCATGGTGTTTACCTCCTGCTACCACACCTGTCCGGTCACTACCCGCTTTCTTGCCAAAGCGGTGGAAAAAGCGAGAAGAACGCTGGGTGACGACGGCTTCACCATTGCCACGGTTGGTTTCGACAGCGCTAATGACACGCCCGAAAAAATGCGTGTGTTTGCTCGCGAACAAGGGGTTGCGATCCCTGGCTGGAAGTTTCTCAGCGCTTCGGAGGGCACTATAAAAGAGCTGGTCGACGACCTTGGCTTTGTTTATTTTCCATCGCCTCGTGGTTTCGATCATATCGTGCAGGTAACGGTTGTTGACCGAAACAGTAAAGTCTATGCCCAGGTGTACGGCGAGGCGTTCGAGTTGCCGTGGCTAATGGAGCCGCTCAAAGCACTGGTCTTTAATCGGCCGCAGTCTTCCGGACATCCGATAGCCACTTTGATGGACAAGATCAGGATATTCTGTACCGTCTATGATCCAAACACCGGTCGTTACCGCATTGATTATTCACTGTTTATCCAGATTGGTATCGGGCTGTTTATAGTTCTGGCGGTCGGTACTTATTTGCTGACTGAATCCCGTCGTGCGCGGCGTGGCTAATAGCGTGCGCAGCCTCTTGCACCGATCGGGTCAGGCCGTATTTGAAGCCCTGCGGCGGCTGTTGCAACCCGGGTTTGATGCCCCATTGAACCCGCTGCGCCACCTTGGCGCATTAACGATCTTCTTTCTCTGGATTGTGCTGGTCAGCGGTATCTGGATATTCATTTTCTTCCGCACCAGCATCGACGGTGCTTACCAATCGGTCGAGTACCTGACGCACGAGCAATGGTACCTGGGCGGCGTGATGCGCAGCCTGCATCGCTACGCATCCGATGCGGCCATCGTCACGCTGGTACTGCATATCCTCAAAGAGTTTTTCTACGACCGTTACCGGAGCAAACGCTGGTTCAGCTGGCTCACGGGTGTGCCGCTGGTCTGGTTACTGATACCGCTGGGCATTACCGGTTACTGGCTGGTGTGGGATGGCCTGGCGCAATACGTCGCACTGAGCTCAGCGGAACTGATCGACCGGGTTCCTATATTCACCGATTCCATGGCGCGAAATTTCCTCAGCAACGAAAGCCTCAGCGACCGGTTCTTTACGCTCATGGCGTTCCTGCACCTAATTGGTTTGCCGCTGTTTCTCGTGCTGGGTATCTGGCTGCACGTGTTCCGGATCAACCGGCCGAACATCAACCCGCCACGAAAGCTGATGGCGGGTGCGCTGCTGGCAATGCTGGTGTTATCGCTGGTGTATCCCGCGCTGAGCCAGGGGCCGGCAGACCTGGCGCGAGTGCAATCGAGCCTGGGTCTGGACTGGTATTACCTCACGGTGTATCCACTGATCCAGATATGGTCGCCCGGCTGGGTGTGGGTCTTGCTGGTCGGAGTCAGCCTGTTGTTGTGCCTGGCGCCGTGGCTGCCGCGGTCAAAGGCGCAGGCTGTGGCGTCAGTTGACCTCGATAACTGCAATGGCTGTCGGCGCTGTGTTGACGATTGCCCGTTTTCAGCAGTGATGATGGCGCCGCGCAGCGATGGCAAAAAATATGACGCCGAAGCCGTGGTTGATCCCGATTTGTGCGTGAGCTGCGGAATTTGTGTCGGTGCCTGCCCCACCGCGATGCCGTTTCGCACCCGTAGCGCGCTCATTCCCGGCATCGATCTGCCAGACTATTCTGCCGAGGGGCTGCGTGACTCCTTGCATGCAGCTGCGGAAAAACTGCCGGCCGGTAAAAAGGTGCTGACGCTATGCTGCGAAACCGGCGTGACAGCGCGGCAATTGGATACAGGTTCCGATGCCGTGGTGCAGGTCAGGTGCATGGCGCACTTGCCGCCGTCGTACATCGACTACATTCTCAGCCGGGATCTGGCCGACGGTGTGTTCATGGCCGGGTGCCCCGGCGGTGATTGTCAGTACCGGCTTGGTGCGCGCTGGACCGAACAACGTATGAACCGTGAGCGCGATCCGCTGTTGCGTAAACGCGTGGACCGGCAACGCATAGCGCTGGCGTGGGAGCAGCCCTGGTCAGATTTCGCGACCCCCGCGGATGCGCTTGCGGCCTTCACTCGCAGCCTGCCTGTGGGCGAAGAGGAGGGCGAAACTGTTGTTTCGAAACCGGCGAATGCACTGGTCAGGATTGCGGCAGTAACGCTGAGTCTTGGCTTGTTTGCCGCCCTTGTTGGCTGGCTGTCCAGCTCTCCCGACTATCGGCTTCTGCCAGACGATACAGCAGTAGTGTCACTCAGTTTCTCCCACGCCGGACAGCGCCTCGAAGCGTGCCGCACCCGGACCGCCGAGGAACTGGAGGACCTGCCGCCCAATATGCGGGTGGCCATGGACTGCCCGCGCGGGCGGCGCCCGGTAACGGTAGAGCTGCAGCTCGACGGCGACGTGCTTTACCGTGACACACTGGCGCCCAGTGGCCTGCACGGCGATGGCGAATCCAACATCTACCAGCGATTTCAGGTACCGACCGGGTCACATGCCCTGTTCATCGGGATGCGTGACTCAGACCGAACGGCAGGATTCGACTATCAAGACCAGGCTGCGGTTGAGCTGGAGCCCGGTCAGCATCTGTTAGTTGAATTCGATTCCGAGCAGCAAGCTTTTTTCTTCAGGTAAGCAACATGACATTGATTGAATGGAAAAAAGAATACTCAGTGGGTGTTGCATCCATCGACCAGGAGCACCAGGAGCTCATAGAACTGATCAACGATATTTATACGCGCATGCGTGACCCGCTAAGCGTGGCCACGATCGATTACCATCTGGGCGAGATCAGTTCCAATATCGCTGCGCACTTTGCTTTGGAAGAGCGAGTGATGCGCGAGGCACGATACGACGAGCTCGATGCGCACAAAGAGGATCACGAGAAACTGCTGGACGAGATCCATGATCTCATCGACAGGTTTGCGGCGGATCCGGAGTCTGGCCGGGAGCTGCTGCAGGAACGACTATCCGACTGGTTTGCTAACCACTTCGCGACTTTTGACGCCCGCCTGCACAAGAAGCTGGGTGTTTAGCCGCTTTATTCAGGCAAAAAGACGCCGCAGCATCTGGAACGACAGCAGGATAAGAGACAGGAATACTACAAAAAACACGACCTGCCTTTGTGGCAGCACGGCGCCGCGTTTGCGTTCAATCAGTCGGAGTATCCAGTCCGAAAGAAAGTAAACGACAATCCCGTTGAGCGTGAAGATGACAAGTTCCATCAGCTTCCCCGTTTGTTTGTTACGCCGCCCCGCATCGATTTGTAGGCAACAATCAGGAATAACAAACCACCGATAACCGAGATCAGCCCGCCAAGCCCCATGAAGCCCATGCCGGCAATCTCACCAAGGCGGTCCACGCCCTGAGCGGAGCCGGCCGTTTTGCGTTGTACGCCGTAACCACCGGTCCAGGCCAGGCCGATGATGTGCATGAATTGACCGCCACCGTAAATATACGGTTGCCACAGCGCCAGTCGTGGCGGAACCGGCCCGAATCCCAGCCTGGGAAGCAGGTAATAAGTCAGCCCCATGAAAGCGATGGTCACGCCGACCGTTGATCCGTGGTAGTGAGCAGGTATGACGATGTCCAGCCCCGCGATCATGAACCCCAGCACCCCGCCAACAGTAAACAACACCAGCGAGCTCTCGAGTGCGGCGCGCAAATGGCGGCCTTCGCCTTCGGGTGCCTTGCCCTGCCAGATGCTGGCGCAGACGGCCAGTCCCAGCGGCAGGCAGGACAAGCCCCCGTATTTCATCAGTTCTGTGAACGCAAGCCGGTGACCCGGCGACATGACATCGTGAGCGACATACAGAAATGGCACGGTGATTACCGGCAGCGCCAGGATAATAAGGAATACCACTGTTACCCGTGGCGAAAGGACAAACTGGCAGCCGCTGGCGCTGGCCAGCACGATCCAGGCGACCAGCATCAGCAGCGTGTGGGTGAACTGCAGCACATGGCCGCCGCCCCAGAACAGAAATTCGAAAAACAGCTGTCCGGAAATGCTGGACAGACCGGCAAATGACGCGACAAAAGCGGCGAACGCGACGCCGGTGATAACTGCCGATAGCGTAATACCCACTCTCAGGGCGCTTGCTCCGTCCATGGCCGGCCCAATGCCATGGCGGGTAATGGCTGAGCGCAACAAATGGCTGCTGATGCCGGCAGCGAACAGAACCATACCTGCATAGAAAACCGGATGCTGCAGTATGGGTACATAGTTGTTCAGCAGTGGATCGCCGGCGCCGGCAAAGGGCGAAACAATAACAATTGCCGTCCCGAGCGCTGCAAGCAGGAATGAGAACCTGTCCCACATGCGCAGGTCGCGGCTGGAGCTCAGGCTCCACAAAACTGCCGCTATCGACAACATCCATATCAGTATCGACAGGTTGACGTGCACCACGAGTGCCACGCGGAAAAAATCGACGACCGGTATCAGTTCCTGCAGCGTCGGCGTTCTCGCCAACACCAGTAATAATGAATAAAGCCCTGCCGCCACAAGCGAGACCAGTGCCAGCGTGAGCCACGCCGCGGTTATCCGGCGTGTGGCTTCATTCCTGACGGTCAG